>CAYPSZ010000244.1:0-5942 GCA_964413125.1 uncultured Desulfobacterales bacterium | reverse complement strand
TCGGCCCTCAATTGTTTGGCCAGGGCTAGAACCTCGGCTTCCCCCTTGTCAAGGGAGACCATCAAGAGGTCGACCCGGGTGTTGTCTTTGTTCGGTATTACTTCAATCCATTGGGTATCCTTTATGCTCTTAGATTCGGGGTTACCTGCACCTTTCTCCACCACTTCAAGGAAGACCTCTTCAGGTACGGAGATTTTGGAAAAAAGTTGCCGCAGGAAGTCCAGTTTCCCTATCTTTGCAAGCCCAATCAGGACAGTGGAATCGCAGACAACGATCACTTCTTGAGCCTCGCGCCAAGCTTTTCCGCAGTCTCAAATTCCCTTGCCAATTCCTCTTCCTCATAGTCAAGAACAGGGGCATTGTTGTCGCTCAGCAATTCTATGAAATCCCACTTGGAAAGCCCCGAGAGCTCGACAGATCTCCCAAGAGACAGGATTCTGTCCCGGAAACATTTCAAGGCAAGAAGCTTCCTTGACTCACTCGCTATTTTCTCTTTGGTCAAACCTGAGGCGGAAAGGGACAGGTATAACTGCTCCGGCAAATCTATTACGGCCTGTATGTTTCCCATAAAATCACTGTCTCTCTTCGTACATCACCTTGATCCATCTAACATCTCTTCCAGACTTCCTTCCATGTCAAAATAAGGCTAATCTGCAAAAAAGCAACTTGCGGTCCGGAGTTCCCGGGGGGAGTTCCGGACGAGTTCCGGGGACAGTATACATAACTATCGTGGTCCGGGCTTTGGACCGGGTTTCTGCCAACGAAGCGGCTAAAGACCTCGCTCCCAAGATGCCTTCCGGTCCGGTCATGCCGCTTGAGCACTTCCAGCTCGTCCTCATCGCTCAAAGACAAAAAATCCCGCCGGTTGTCGAAAATCATGAGGGGCGCTCGTAATAGCAGACCACTCTCTGATCGATAGCGTCGGCCATCAGGCGGATGGAGGAGTTCCGGGCGACATCCGCCGAGTCGATCACCCGGATGACTCCCTCCAGTGTTTCCGCATTGGGTACGAGGTCCGGCAAACAGCTGGGAGAGTTCTCAAAGAACGCGGAGCTGAGCAGGTTCTCTCCCTTGTGGGGGAAGAGGGCCAGATACAGTATGTTTCTTTCCACGATCTCGTTGAGGAAGTGGGTGCCGAGGGAGACGTCGGGCACCAGGTTTTCGTGCATGGCGACGATCTCGCATAGCACCGACACCCGGTTGATGTCTCTGAACCGAACCGGTACGCCCAGGTGGGGGCTGGTGCTACCCCAGCGCCCCGGCCCTAGCATCATCACGGTCCGGATCCCTTCGCCGCCGACGTGGTTGATAACGCCTATCAGGCGTGCGACTTCATGCCGCGCCTGCAGGGGAAGGCTCGCATAGTGGCTGGGGGAGACATATACGAATCGGTCGACCGAGGTGAGGAGACTCCGCCCTATGACCGCCCCGCGGGCCGAGATGATCCGGTCCTCTTTTTTCACCTCGACTTTGGGGAGCTCGACCAGGGCTGCGCCCTGGACCTGTAAGGGCCGGCATTGAAGCAAGCTTATCTTGTGGCCGTCGTCGTCGAAGTTGGCGGTGAACTCCAGGTCAACCGGGTATTGGTAGGCGGCCTCCAGGATCTGCAACATCTCTCGCAGATCCTCCACAAGGCTGGTGTCTCTGAGCAGCCGATCGAAGGTCAGCACTTGGGCGTCCGGGTCGTTGGGAGAGTGCATGCGGTCCGTGGACGCAAACAGACTAAGAGGCAAATCCGGCTTGCTCTCGATCAAGTCGAGGAAGTGGCTGGACGTGAGCTGGTTCGCCTCGAGGTCGAGGAAGTCCACGCGGCGCTGGGCGAACTGGGCCACCTCGTTGAAGTTGGTCTCAGGCCGTTTCTCGGGCGCGTTCAGCGCGATGATGCGGGTGTAGTCGTCGTCGGAGCGATTCACTGCACGCGTGCCCAAACCGAAAACCAGACGCACCACACCGGCCTTCGGATCGATCGCACGATCCCAGACATAAGGGTTGAACGAGAAGCCCACGCCCGCCACCTGCGGGTAGAAGCGGCGATGGTACATAGCGCCCGAGACGCGCATGATGAGCAGCGCCATCTGCTCGTCGCGGTCGAGCACTCCGCGGTCGAACCTGTAACGGAGCGCCTCTTCGCTCATGGAGCTCGCGTAGATCCGGCGGATGGCCGCCAGCAGATCCTGCAGGCGCTGCTCGCGTGGTCCCTGATTGGCGCAGAAGATGCTCTCGTACTTGTCGGCGAAGGAATTGCCGTAGCTGTCCTCCAAAAGAGAGCTGGAGCGGACGATGAAAGGAGACTGCCCGAAGTAGTCTATTACCTCCTCGAGCCGGCGCAGGATGTGGGGCTGAAACTCGCCCGTGAGCACCCGCCGGCGTGCCTGTTCGGCTCCCTCCAGGAAGTGCCGGGGGTCGCGCTGGTTCTGGCGCACCCACCACACGCCGCTCCGCACCAGGAAATCGTAGAAGATGTCCGAGCCCATGTAGAAGGAATCGTGCTCCTCGAGCAGATCTGAGAACCGCGGCCCTGCCTTGCGGAGGATGGCTCTGGCCAGCAGCATGCCCACGGTCTTCCCTCCGATCAGTCCCGTACCGATCATGCGTTTGCGTATGTCGAGAAGGTCTTGGAGGTCCAGATACCGGGATATGAGCCTCTGCATGCCTTCGTCGCGAGAGACGATCATCTTGACTAGATTGTCGTAGAGGTCTCTTCCGCGTCCCGGTATGTCCGGCCGGTACTCACCCGACTGCAGCATCTCCCGGGCCCGCAGAAACTGTGTCTCCCAGAAGCCGACACTGCTGTCGTAGGCGAGCCCCGACCACTGAGCCGAGGTCAGGATCTCGGAGATGACTACGCTGGAAGTGATGGTGGGAAACTCGTCGCCTCTCCACACATGGAGCATGTTCATGGTGGGGGAGTACCTGTGTCGTACCTTCACCGGCCGGATGTAAAGCTCGTCTTTGTGGCGGTAGACGTCCAGGAAAAGCTGAGTCGTATCCTGAATGGGCTCGAGAGCATGGACCGTGTGGTAGTTGCGGTAGATTGCGAAGTAGGCGACCGTCTCGAGGTCGTAGAGATAGGGGCAGGTCAACATGAAGAAATTGGCGAGCATCCGGTCGGAATACCAGTCCGCCGCCAGCTTCGAGAGGCAGTCGAAGACGTAGAAAGCGCTCGCACCGGCTCGCTGGATGACCGTGTGGATCTCGGCGATGAAGTTCTCGAAACCCTGTTCCGATGTCAGCTCGTGCACTTCGGCGCCTGATTCGGAGCTGACGAGCAGTTCGTGACGGGCAAAGCGGAAGTAGACCAGTTTCTTGCCGTTTGCGAGGGCTGCCTGGCAGTACGGCGCCACTATAGCCTGGTAGTCTTCGACCGAGTCGACCTGCCAGACAACGTTATCGCCGGGTAAAAGGCCTTTCAACACCTGGTCGAGACCAGGCATACCGGTTGTCATTGTCGTGTCGAACATGATCGCTCACCTCCTCGCATTGAGGTACTGCATCGCGTGGCCTGCCGTATGCATGCCGTCTGAAAGAATCAGCTATAAACCCCCTGAGGCCTTTCATTTCACTTTCACCGGCGTCCCGTTTCCACGGCGATTAATTCATCGAAGTCAACAACGTCCCCTATCTTGTCCCCTTGCAAGCGAGGGACGTCTCATCTATCAATGTAGCAAAATTCTCACATTACGCCAATCCTGCCCTAACAATCCTGCGCAAAAGTCAGCCCATCTTGAAGCGGCAGTCCGGGATCCCTTTGGGTCAGCCGCCGTGAACAGGGCTGTGCCGCCAATGGCAGGCCGCTTTATCGATCGGATTCAATCTTACATGAGCGGTAATGGTGAAAGCATTTTCGAACGCTGAAGAACGCCTCTTCCGGGCAAATACTGAGATTTGGGCACATCGAGGTGCTCGATCGACGGCACCCGAAAATACCATTGCAGCGGGAAAAGCGGCACTGGAACAGGGTGCGTACGGGTGGGAAGTGGACATTCGATTGACCCGTGACGGTTTGTGTGTGCTGCTTCACGACATGGGTCTCCTCAGGACCACGGATTCCCCCAGGCGACTGAAAGGCGATTTGCCTCCTTTGGTGAAAAACACTGACAAGGAATTTCTCAAGAGGCTCAGCGCGGGGTCTTGGTTCGCACGCAGGGATCCTTTCGGCACCATCGCTGAAGGCTTGGTGCCCATGGATGTCCTGGCATCCTACCAATCGGAACCCGTCCCGACACTCAGGGAGGCCCTTTCATTCACGCGCCTAAACGGCTGGCGGATCAATGTGGAGATAAAGGACTCAAGAGAGGCCGGAGCTCTGATGGTCCAGGAAGTATGCGGAGAGGTTCGGGCCCAGGGCATGGAGATGTCGGTTATTGTGTCGTCCTTTTGCGGGAGATACCTGTCACGGGTAAGGGAGATCTGCCCATCCATTGAAACCGCCCTCTTGGTGCGCAGAGTGCCATCGAATGTCATGGAACTGCTCATGGAACTGGGGGCCGGCGGCATCCACATCCATCAGGATTTCATAGATCCCGGTACGGTGGACATGCTTCACCGAGAGGGGATTGCAGTCCGAGTCTACACGGTCAATCGACCGGCTGTCATGGAGAGGTTGGTTCGTCTGGGGGTGGATGGAATTATTACGGATTTTCCCCTGGTCTTGAAAGAAGCGGCAAAGGCGGTGTCCGGGACCCTGTTGTCCTGAACACGGAATCAAACACATCTATTTTGAGAAACATGAAAAGGAGAGAGTCGTATGAAAAGGAGATTAAGAACGGCGCTGATGATCGGATTTTTCCTTGTTTTCCAGACTTCGTTTGCAGGGGCCGCAACCGAGGTGTTCTGGTGGCACGCCATGGGGGGCGCTCTGGGCGAAACAGTGGGCGAACTGGCCGACCGGTTCAACAAGTCCCAATCCGATTATGCGGTCACCCCGGTGTACAAAGGCAACTATACTGAAACCCTGACAGCGGCCATAGCTGCGTTCAGAGCTAAGAAGCACCCCCACATCGTCCAGGTATTCGAGGTGGGAACCGCGAGCATGATGGCGGCGGAAGGAGCGGTCTACCCGGTTCACCAGCTTATGAAAGACACCAATGAGCCCTTTGATCAGACCCGCTACCTCGCTGCAGTGGCAGGCTATTACACCACCCCTGAAGGCAAGATGCTTTCTCTTCCCTTCAACAGCTCCACTCCCGTGCTTTACTACAATAAGGACGCTTTCAGAAAAGCCGGCCTTGATCCTGAAAAACCTCCCCGCACATGGCCCGAACTGGCAGAAATGTCTCGAACCCTTATCAAATCAGGTGCCGTGAAGTATGGATTCACCACCGGCTGGCAGTCCTGGGTGCTCATTGAGAACTTCTCCGCCTGGCACAACCTTCCCATCGGCACCCTGGCCAACGGATTCGGAGGCCTGAAAACCGAATTCGTCATCAACAACCAGAGGCATGCTGCCCACCTCCAGGCCATAGCCGATTGGCAGAAGGAAAACATCTTCAAATATGCCGGTCGCCGGAGCGAACCCAACCCCCTCTTTGTTGAAGGGGAATGCGCTTTTCTACTGAATTCATCGGCTTCCGCTGCCGGGGTGAAACGGGGAGCTTCTTTTGAATTCGGCATAAGCTACCTGCCCTACTGGCCGGAGATAGAAGGAGCCCCTCGGAACAGCATCATCGGCGGGGCGACTCTATGGGTGCTCAAGGGACATAACGCCGAGGAATACAAGGGTGTGGCAAGGTTTATGACCTTTCTATCCAGTCCCGAGGTTCAGGCGGCTTTTCATCAGTCAACGGGATATGTGCCCATCACCAAGGAGGCATACGAACTGACAAAAAGCCAGGGATACTATGAGGCCAACCCCGGTACCGACATCGCCATCAAGCAGCTCAACTACGCGCCTCCCACCGAACACTCGAGAGGCCTGAGGTTCGGGAACTTCGTGCAGATCA
>CAYPSZ010000243.1:0-10182 GCA_964413125.1 uncultured Desulfobacterales bacterium | reverse complement strand
GTGCGCTGGAAGCCGCTGGAGAAACAACCCATCGGCTGGGATCCTGATCTCAACGACGGGGTTCGCCTCAATATCCGCCCTTTCATGACCGTGCCCGATGTTGGAAAAAGAGGGGCGGGAGTGCTTCGCGACAAGCCCAATATCAACTGGAACAAGGACCGTGGCAAGGACGTAGAATCGGCACCCTGTTATCATCTGTTCAAAGGGGATAGAATCAATGACCACCACCTGACGCTCGCGGAGAAAGGTTCTGCACGGGAGTTAAATGATGCTGAATAAAATCAAACTAGCTAATTTTGGACCACTCGCCGATTTCGAGTGGTTGCACCTTGGACTTATAAATTTGTTAATCGGCGGAAATGGAACTGGAAAGACGTTCCTTCTAAAGGCACTGTACAGCGCTATGCGAACATTGGAGGAATATAAGCGCGGCAATGACCAACGTACTGCTGCAGAGATCCTCGCTGAAAAACTTTATTGGACCTTTCAGCCCGACAAGATAGGCGACTTGGTAACTAAGGGTGCGGATGCTGCCTTATCCTGTACAGTCCAATTTGACAATCGCAATTTTATCTACAGTTTTGGTAAGGACACTACCAAGCAGATCTCTTCTCTGGAAAATCATGTTGAACCTAGATCAAGCAATTCCATCTTTTTACCAGCTAAGGAAGTTTTGTCTCTGCATCAAATCATTCTTAAATCAAGAGAACAATACAAAGTGTTTGGTTTTGACGATACCTATCTGGATTTGGCCCGTGCATTGCGCCAATCAACGATGAAGGGTAAGAACTACAGAGAGTTCTCCAAGTCTCGCCAAGATCTTGAGGATATGTTGGGGGGGCGGATAGAGTTTGATGAGTCATCAGGAAAATGGAATTTCAAAAAAGGCAACCAGAAGTTTCCGATCGGTGTCACCGCAGAAGGGATAAAGAAGATTGCTATTTTTGATACGCTACTCGGTAACCGATACCTAGATACCGGATCAGTAATTTTTGTTGACGAACCTGAATCAGCTTTACACCCTCAGGCAGTCTCCAAACTTTTGAATATCATTGCCATGCTTGCCGAGCGTGGACTTCAGTTCTTTATGGCAAGCCACTCATACTTTGTGGTGAAAAAACTATTCCTGATTGCTCAGGAAAAGAAGCTATCCATCCCAGTGATTTCGGCCGAAGACAGCCAATGGACTGCATCAGACTTGAAGGACGGTATGCCGGAAAACACAATCATTGATGAGTCGATCAGACTTTACAAAAAGGAAGTGGAGTTGGTACTCAAATGACAGATCAGGTTATTCTTGAATCTGGTATGGAATTCGGCCCATATCCTTCTCACCAGTGCTTCTATATCGAGAAGAGCAATACCTATGCTGATATCCAACATGGTGTGCAGATGGCAGAATTTTTGCTGCTGAAAACCAAGAGAGGGCAGCCGCCAATTGTCTGGGTTGTGGAGGCAAAATCAAGCACACCTCGGCCTGAGACCCAGCCGAACTTCGATGCCTTTATCGCCGAAATACGCGAGAAGCTGATCAATGCCTTCTCACTGGGCTGGGCAGCCTGCCTTAAAAGACATCCAAAGTTTGATGAAGAACTTCCTGAGCCATTCAAAGCGCTGGATCTATCGAAGGCCGGGGTGCGGTTTATTCTGGTTATCAACGGACATCGGGAAGCTTGGTTGCCACCTATACAAGAGGCACTCAAGAAGTCGCTTTACGCAACAATCAAGACATGGACTATCACCTGATGCCGGCACAGAAACGCGCTGCACGGGAAAATGCCTTCAGGAGGGAGAATCGTGAATATCAACGCTTCCATTATAGATCAGCGCCTTACAGCCGTTCAGGCGGAGATTCGTCAACAAGCCGCAGATGAATTGCGGATCACCCATGACGATAGACTGCGAAGCTTGGCTTTTGTTTACCTGTGCGTGAAAACCATGCTTGACCTGGATGAAATGGAGGCTTTCGACTGTCTTACTGAGGGTGGCGGGGACTTCGGTGTGGATGCAATGCACATCTCCGAGGAGATCGACGGTGAGTTTATGGTCACTCTGTTTCAGGGTAAATACCATAGGAACCTCGAAGCGAAATCCAATTTTGAAGAATCCGGCATCAATGCCCTGATTAACGCCATCCGCCATATTTTCGATCCGCCTTCTCAATTGGGGCATATAAACGAGCGATTGAAAGCAAGAGTGGAAGAAGCCCGCTCCTTGATTCGTGATGGGTATATCCCGCGTGTCCGTGCCATTGCCTGCAATAATGGGATCAAATGGAATGCCTCTGCACAAGAGGCGATTGACCTCGCAGATTTTGGCAATCAGGTGGCTTGGGAGCATGTCAATCATGATGTTCTTATCGGAATCCTCCAGCGTATCAAGCCGGTTGATGAGATATTGCGACTGACAGGCAAAGCGATTATCGAAGACATGAATTTCAGTCGAATCTGTATCGGTAGAATTCCTGTTTCGGAAATTGCCAATCTACTAAAAAATCATGGTGAGCGACTGCTCGAGCGGAATATTCGCCGCTACCTCGGATTGCAGGGAAATCGGGTTAACGAAGCGATCCAGGATACCTTGCTAAGCCCAACTCCGGAGAACTTTTATTTCTTTAATAATGGCCTTACCCTCACCTGTAATGATTTTTCCTACAACGCGCTTCAAAACAGCGACTATCAGGTAAAGGTAGAAAACCTTCAAATAGTAAATGGCGGACAAACCTGTATGACTATTTTTAAGACCCTGGAATCCATGGATAGCGACAAAATACCCAAGGATGCCAGTGTATTGATCCGGCTCTATAAGCTACCCAAGGGTGATCAGGATATTGTATTGCAGATAACATATGCAACCAACAGCCAAAACCCTGTTGATCTAAAAGACCTCAAGGCCAATGATGAAAAGCAAATTCAGTTGGAAGGGAGTATTAATGCGCTTGGATACGGTTATCGGAGAAAACGCTCCGATACAGCCTTGAAGTCTACGGACATCACTTCAGGCGTTGCAGCCGAAGCCCTTTTGGCTGTCTGGCGGCATGCGCCACATCAAGCGAAATTCTTCACGCGGGAGCATTTCGGCAAATTGTATGAAAGGATATTTTCGGAGGACCTAAACGGCGCACAAACCATCACTGCCGTGCTCATTTACCGCATTGCGGAAAATCGTCGACGCCGTCCCGAACCGAATGATCCTGCTTTTGTACGCTACGCCTCCTGTTTCATCGCCATGCAAATGGGCAGGCGCCTTCTTCAAGATTTGGGCCTGGAGCTTTCAGGGCTTAATCATCAGAATTTTTCCAAAGCCGCTCAGTTGATCGAAAAAAACCGAGTGAGCTACTTCGATTCGTCGTTGCATGATGTAGACGGCGCTCTCAAAGGATTATACGGCGACAAAGAGATTTCACTCCAACAGCTTTCTGCGACTTTTAGGAGAGGGGACCTAATTGAGAGGCTTTTAGAGAAAAACATTTCAAGGTAATGAAAATTAAAGACAAGTGGACGAATAGCACTTTAGGAGCACGATAACATTAGAAATGTTATCGTGCAAAAAGATGTTGATATTTTAAGGAGTAACATCCGTGATAAAGGAACTGAGATTTAAAACATGGAAGAGTTTTGAGGATGCGAGGCTCTACATCGACCCACTCACGATAATTATTGGAGCCAACGCGAGTGGAAAATCGAATGTTTTGGATGCGTTGCTTTTTTTGCACCGGACCGGTTCCGGGGTTTCCATTTTTGAGGCCATCAGCGGAGACTTAAACCTGCCGCCATTGAGGGGGGGGGTAGAATGGGTCTGCCTCAAGCCGGGTAGACAGTTCTCCTTGGAACTGCTCATCGATGATTCCAACCCTAAACAGGAATATCGCTACGAATTGACTGTTCACGTTAATTCCACGAAAGCGGAGGTGTTTAGAGAGGAACTGACGTTACTGATTTATGGTCCTCGAAGCCAGACGCCCAGGGAGAGGATGCTTTACAGTACCAGACAGGACGAATCGGCCGGCCCGGCGATTGCCACCTATTTTTCTACCGGCACTCAGGGCAGGGGGAAACGCTTTGACTTAAACCGATCATATACGATTCTGAGCCAGACCGAAACCATGAACCTACGAAAAGAGGTTCTGGAGGGTGCCAGGCACTTGCTTGGACAGCTTCAGCGCATTTTTGTTTTTGATCCGATCCCCAGCCATATGAGGGATTACACACCGTTTTCAGAGAAACTCCAGGCAGATGGTTCGAATATCGCGGGGGTTCTTGCCGGGCTTGAGACAAAACGACGGGAGGAAGTGGAAACAGCTTTGACGGCCTATCTTAAATCCCTTCCCGAGCGTGATATTCAACGGGTATGGACCGAGCCTGTCGGGAAATTCAAGACCGACGCCATGCTGTACTGTGAAGAAGGCTGGGCTGGTAACATGGCCCATGAAATCGATGCCCGGGGGATGTCCGATGGAACTTTACGCTATCTGGCGATTGTGACAGCCCTGTTGACACGTGAACCAGGGAGCTTGTTAGTCATCGAGGAGGTTGACAATGGCCTGCATCCTTCCCGAGCACACGTCCTTGTAGACATGCTCAGGACGTTGGGGAAAGAGCGGAGTATTGATGTCATTGTCACAACCCACAATCCTGCCATGTTGGATGCTGCCGGCGTACAGATGATTCCATTCATCACCGTGGCGTATCGGGATGAACAAACCGGAGCTAGCAAGTTGCTTCAATTGGAGGATATCCGGCAACTGCCCAAACTCATGGCTTCAGGTAGCCTGGGGCGTTTAACCACAGAGGGGCGCATCGAGTCCGCCATTAAACAGGAGGGCACGCAGTGAGAAAAGTCCTCATCATCGACACGAGCATCCTTTGTGTATGGCTTGAGATTCCCGGCATGGAAACGTGTGGACCACAGGCAGACAGCTGGGACAAGCCGCGTGTGGATGAAAAAATCAACAGGGAAACTACTGCTGCGACCACCCTTGTTCTGCCTTTGGCGTCCATCATCGAAAGCGGCAATCACATTGCTCAGTCGCGCCACAGCCGCAGGGAACGTGGAGAGGCCCTGGCCGATCTGATGCGGAGAAGTGCCGATGAGCAAACGCCATGGGCTGCCTTTTCGGATCAGTCCGTTTTGTGGTCTCCTGAAAAATTAAAGTCTCTCGCAGATAGATGGCCGAATATGGCCGCACAAAATCTCTCTCTTGGAGATGCGACCATCAAGGACGTGGCTGAATACTATTCCCTTATGGGCAATGAAGTGGAGATCCTCACCGGGGACAAAGGATTGAAAGCATATGAGCCCATGGTTCCCACGGAAATTCCTAGGCGGAGAAGGCGCCGATGAGCGTATTGGAACTCTTGGTCACGGCTATCCGAAGCGCTGCCGTCTATAATTCCGACGTGCAGGCGGCTCCCTCATGTATTCTCTGGCCTGACGGCGACCGGCAGTGGGAACCTGTGGCAGCTCGCCTGCAGGTTGAATTGCCTGAAATGTTCATCCTGGGTGACTACGACGTCGAGAAACGAACCGGTCCCGCCATCTGGCTCCGGTGCGTGATAGCCGGGAAAGCGCCGAAAGTGGAGCTGCCGGTCGATGCAACTCCGATCCTATACCTGCCTGGGGTAAGCCGCCAGGACCTGCGTGCGGTAGAAAGCTGCCCGGAGCACCTGAAGCCGATAGCCGAGCTTCAGTACAGCGGTGTGATCTGGTCACAGATCAATGCCAAGGACTGGACCATCCTGGCATTTCTAAAATCCGATCAGGGAGGGTTGGGGCTTGACGTAGCTCAGGATAACGACACCAAGCGCTCCATGCAGCTTGCCCTTTTCCGCCTGTTGGATGAAGAAATCGACTTTCTGAAGGGAAAGCGCCTTGACAAGGACTATTTCAACACCTTGCTCACAGGCGGAGACCCTGTACGCGATCTCCTCCAATGGCTCGACCTGGGAGACGCATTCAAGAGCGGGCGTGACGAGAATTCCTGGACGGGATTTGTGGAGGTCTGCAAATCTCAGCTGGCCTTCGACCCGGAAAACGACGGGATCCTCAAAGGATCGGAACTCCTGGCTGAGCATAAAGGCCCCTGGCTTTCAGTGTGGGAAAGATTCTGCGAGGCCCCGAAACGCTATTTGAACATCCCCGACCAGATTCGCAAGTGCAAGGCACCCAGCGGCACATTTTTCTGGCTTATGGATGAAGGGTCTTACGACGGCTGGCCTCAGTGGAATCAGGAACAGGAAAATGCCTTGCGAGGCGATCTTCTGGCTCTGTCCAATTTACCGGCCCATGAGGCCCGCAAGCACCTGCTTGAAATCGGAAAGAGGCATGACCGGAGACGCTCTCTGGTGTGGACGGAGCTCGGTGAAGCGCCGCTTGCCTGTGCAATGGCATACCTGGTGAAATTAAGTGACGTGACCGTGACTCCTCTTACAGCCGGAACCGCAACGGAACTGGCCGATGCATATGGCGCATCGGGCTGGCAGGCGGATGACGCCGTCCTTCGAGCGCTTGAATGCGTCAGCAGGCAAAAAGATTTCGATGCGGTCAAGGCCGCGATCCGGGCTGTTTATTTGCCCTGGGCAGAGGATGCAGCCAGATATCTTCAGAAGGTTTCAAGGGCGAAGGGATACCCCGGAAGCAACGGTCCAAAGGCGGGAAAGACTTCTCTTAAAGAAAGTGATTGCATCCTGTTTGTCGACGGGCTGCGATTCGATTCGGCGCGCAGGCTTTCTGAAATGCTGAGCCAAAAGGGTTTGAGGGTCGAGGAGTCCCCCGGCTGGGCCGCCGTTCCCACGGTCACGGCCACGGCCAAACCCGCGGTGACACCGGTCGCTCACCTGATAGAGGGACAGGATGTGAATGCAGACTTCGAGCCCTGCGTAGCATCCACAGGGCAGTCTCTCAAGGGAGGGTATCATCTCCGGAAACTTCTAACTGATGCCGGTTGGAATCTGCCGGACAATCCCGGGGGCGATAAACCGCAGGGGCCGGCATGGTGTGAATCGGGCGATATCGATCATGAAGGGCATAGCCGAGGATGGAAACTTGCTCAGCATTTAAATGGAATGCTCGAAGAAATCGTAGGTCGTATCGAAAATCTGCTCGCTTCAGGATTCATGACGATACATGTCGTGACAGACCACGGCTGGCTGCTCATGCCCGGCGGCTTACCAAAGGTGGAGCTGCCTTCTTCTCTTACCGAAAACACATGGGGGCGTTGTGCGGCGCTGAAACCGGGCGCCTTTACCGATGAGCGCCTGTATCCGTGGTTCTGGAACCCGAACCAGGAATTCGCGCTGGCAGACGGAATCAGTTGCTACCGCGCCGGCATGGAATACGCACATGGCGGCTTGAGCCTCCAGGAATGCCTGACACTCCGGTTAAATGTTTCAGCCGATAATGAGGCCAATGATACAACTGCGGTTCAAATCACCGATGTTGCCTGGAAAGGACTGCGGTGCAAGGTGGCGGTGGAGGGGGAAGCGGCGGGGCTTTTTCTGGACTTGCGGGTCCAGCCGGGAAATCCTTCATCGAGTGTCGCGATGGGGAGCAAACCATTCAAGGAAGACGGAACCAGCTCGGTTGTCGTTGAAGATGAAGACATGGAAGGCCGGGAGGCTACACTTATGGTGGTTGACGTTGGAGGTCTTCTCATTGCCCAGAGGCCGGTAGTCATTGGGAAGGAGTAGGATTGATGGAAATTGATTTTATCGACGAAATCGCAGCTTCGGTCCTCGATGGTTATCTCGTTCGGAAGGATCTGGTCCGCACTTTCAGCCGCCAGTTCCCGGTGCCGACTTATGTGGTGGAGTTTCTCCTGGGACGGTACTGCGCCGGCACCGACCCTGAGGAGATCGAGGAAGGTATCGGGATCGCTCAGCGGCAGTTGGCGGAACGTACGGTAAAAGCCGGCGACGAAGAGCTGTTCAAATCCTACGCCAGGGAAAAGGGCGAAGTGAAGATCATCGACCTGATAAGCGCGCGCCTGGATGCAAGGACGGACGCCTATCTGTCTACCCTCCCAAGCCTCCGCCTGCGCGATGCCCGGATCAGCTCCGAATTGGTTAAACGGCATGAACGTATGCTTACCGGCGGTTTCTATGCCGAAATTGCACTTTCCTATGACGCGGCAATAGCCCAGGAGAAGAACGGGCGCCCCTTCGGCGTGGATTCCCTGCGTGAGATACAGCTCTCCAAGCGCGATGTCCTTGATACACTTTCCGAAGCCCGAAAGGAGTTTTCGACAAACGAGTGGAAAGCGTTTCTTCTACGAAGCATCGGCATTGAATCGGAGGTGTTGCCCGAGCGGGCAAGAGATGCATTTATCCTGAGGATGGTTCCATTTGTCGAACGCAACTACAATCTGGTTGAACTCGGCCCACGGGGGACCGGCAAGAGCCATCTTTTCCAGCAGGTATCTCCCTATGCACACCTGGTCTCAGGAGGTAAAGCCACGGTCGCGCAGATGTTTGTGAACAACGCCGGCGGGCAGCGGGGTCTTGTTTGTCAATACGATGTTGTCTGTTTCGATGAAATCTCCGGAATCTCCTTCGACCAGAAAGACGGCGTGAACATCATGAAAGGCTACATGGAGTCCGGCGAATTCAGCAGGGGGAAGGAAAGCATTCGCGCTGACGGCAGCCTTGTGCTTGTAGGCAATTTCAATGTGGATGTCTCCCATCAACAGCGGATCGGACACTTGCTTGGACCTCTTCCTCCGGAAATGAGAAACGACACCGCATTCATGGATCGTATCCATGCGTTTCTGCCGGGGTGGGATGTGCCGAAGATCAAAAAGGAGCTTCTTACAGATCATTTCGGCCTTGTGAGCGACTTCCTGTCCGAGTGCTGGAGCCGGCTGCGCAGCCAGAGCCGGCTGGCATCGATTCAGAACCGCGTTTATCTCGGAGGCGCTTTGAGCGGCCGGGATACCAACGCGGTCAACAAAACGATCAGTGGATTGCTGAAGCTGCTCTATCCGGGAAGCGACGATAAAATTCCGGACAAGGATCTGGAGTGGGCCGTGCGGATCGCTCTGGAGTCGAGGCGGCGGGTCAAGGAACAGCAGAAACGCATCGGTGCCGCTGAATTCAGAAATACCCACTTCAGCTATGTGTTTGGAAGCGATGGCGTCGAAAAGTTTGTGTCCACACCGGAGCTTCAGAGTGAAGGGGGCATCGGCAGTGACCCGCTGGAGCCCGGCCAGGTCTGGACCATCAGCCCGGGTGGAATGGACGATCACCCGGGGCTTTACCGCATCGAGGTCAATTGCGGTCCCGGTTCCGGTGTTAAGATACTCAATAAGCCCGTGCCTCCCGCATTCAGAGAGTCCGTGGGGTATGCGGAGCAGAACCTTTATGCGCAGGCCAATCGTCTGGTCGGAGACAAGGACCCACGCCGGCATGAATTCACCGTTCAGCTCCGCGCATTCGATGCATCGAAAACAGGGACGAAACTGGGGGCTGCAGCGGTGGTTGCGTTGTGCACCGCGCTTCTGAAGAAAAGCACCCGTGGAGGCCTCATTGTCGTAGGCGAAATCAACTTGGGCGGTTCCATCGAACCTGTACACGGCGCGGTGACAATCGCTGAAATCGCGGTCGAGAAAGGGGCGACTGCTCTACTGATCCCCGTCACCTGCCGCCGTCAGCTGATGGAGCTTTCCGATGAAATGGCGACAAAGGTGGACATCCAGTTCTACTCGGATGCACGGGACGCCCTGCTCAAGGCGATTCAGGAATAACGAAAGCAATATGTTTTGCCCCGGGCGAGTTTTTGAAAGACAACCTTCGCTTGACTCCCTCAGAAATCGAATCCTTGAGGGAGCACGGGAAGCAGGTATCAGCCCGGCTGCGTGGGAAGTTCAAACACCTGTTCGAGAAGTAGGCCTCTTATTCGCCCCTATTCGTCCCTCATTCGCCCCACCAGGACCCTCGTCCCTTAAGGCTTTTCGCCCCATTCGCCCGTTTCGCCCCTGGAGGAGGTGGGGACAACGCTCGGTTTTCGGACGGGGCTTTTCCTTTCATGCAGGCCGGGGAAAGCCTCCTTACCTTAATTTTTTATGGGCAGGTTATGGGCAAACAGGCACGAGACAAAAAAAGGACTTACGGCAAAATACCGTAAGCCCTTGATCTTCCTGGTGCCGAGACCCAGAATTGAACTGGGGACACGGGGATTTTCAGTCCC
>CAYPSZ010000242.1:0-50925 GCA_964413125.1 uncultured Desulfobacterales bacterium | reverse complement strand
CCTCGACGGCGGCGTTCAGGGCCAGCAGGTTGGTCTGAAACGCAATTTCATCAATGGTCTTGATGATCTTTGAAGTGTCTTCACTCGCGCTGGAGATCTCTTTCATGGCCGAGGTGAGTTCGGCCATGGACCCGTTGGCATGTCCTACAATCTCATTGGACTTCTTCATAAGACCGTCCGCTTCGCGTGCGTTGTCGGCGTTATTACGCGTAGTTGAGGACATTTCCTCAAGCGAGGAAGAAGTCTCCTCAATGGCGGAGGCCTGATTCCCCGCACCTTCGGATAACTGGTGACTGGTGGAGGCCACCCGGTCCGACGCGCTTGAAACCGAATGGGAGGCCTCAGTCAACATCTGAATGATACGCGTAATCGGACGAGTCAGGCGGGAAGTAAACGCAAGGCCGATGGGAATGATCAATAAGATGCACACGATATAGACCACCCCTAGAAGCTGCACCATCTGCCGGGTTCCGGCGGCGGCTTCGGAAACCGGATAGAGAGCTGCCATCACACCTACCGTACCCTGCGAACCTTTTAGGGGAAGCAACCCCTGATAGAAGTCCTTTCCGCCGGCAACTGCCTCTCCCAGTGAAATCTCCTGTGATTCCAAACCCAACGCCCCGCCGGCACCACGAAACTCCCCGGAGGGAATCGTCTTGTAGTCCTCAAGGGTCCCCGCACTCAACCCTTGCGCGGTGAACAGGTTCACTTCCACTCCCGCCAGAGATGAGATCCTTTGAGCAAAAACATCACCGATTCTTTGTACAGCCACCATCAATCCGAACTGCATGTCTATGAGTTCACCGGACTCACTGTCATACTCGTTTCCAATCACAGGAACCCGTGCCTCAAGACAAATCACTCCATCAACCAGAGAAAAAGAAACCGATGAGGAGCCGTCGAGTTCGCCGCCAAATCGTTTGGAGACCCCCAATTCATATCCGCTCTCAGCTCTTTGCCACTCCCTGCCGGAGAGTTCGTCTTCTTCTCCAAGCAGCAAGACATGAGAGACCCCGGTCTCAACAAAGTGCCCGTGACCTATGAGAAACGAACCGTCTTGTTTTCGAACCGCAAAAGCCCTCACGTCCCCGTCTCGGTCATAAAGGGCCGTTTTCCAAAGTTCGCTCTTTTTCATGATCTGATAGAGATCGTTAGTGGTATCATGATATGTGGTTCTGGTAAGATTGAGGTTTTCCGACTCTTTGTACTCGAAGAGAAACTTTGCTCTTGCTCCCATATCGTTCATTGTACTCATCTGGCGCGTCTCAGCCAGTATGTTGCGGCTTTTGTCCAGCAGGTCGTCCTTGGCGATATTCATCGACTTTTCGAGAAGTGTATAAGAGGCCTGTTGCGACTGTTTGCCCAAAAGCACAAACACTGCGACGGAAGAGGCGATCATGACCAGGATTACCAAGGCCAGGGAAACCAACAGCATCTTGTACTTGAGTTTGATCTTCTTCATGGAGCACCCTCCATCTTCAAAATCCTCTGTGATGTTTTTCCATAATGATCGGTCGAAATTGGGAAAACTTAAATTATATTTTGCTCTCCCAGGGGTCTTGACGGCCGCACGAAGATGACCGCGACAATGATAAGAGACTAAATCAGGCACTGGGGGAGTTCCACCTTGATTTGACTTTTGGGGAGCATGAATTATAATTTAAATAATACGGCGATGATCCGGGAACCAAGTCATCCAAAGGAATCATCGTTGCAATGAATCTGATTCGAGAGGCGGAAGAGCTTATGTCACTACCAGCACCCGGCGAAGGCATGCACTATGAAGGGAACTGCATACGGCCCCCCAGCGAGGCATACAGCATCCTGCTGCAGGTTACCCTGGGCTGCTCCCATAACAAATGCACTTTTTGCGGAACTTATAAAGACAAGCGGTTCACCATCAAAGACGATGAAACAATCCTGAGCGACATACTTTTTGCCTCAAAGACCATGCGGCGGCAGGACCGCGTCTTCCTTATGGACGGAGACGCCCTGGTAATCCCTCAAAAAAGGCTCATGTGGATTCTCGACCGAATCAGGGAACACCTTCCCTGGGTCCGAAGGGTGGGCGCTTACGCCAATGCCAAGAGCATCCGGCTCAAGTCCTCGGAGGACCTGATAGCTCTCAGGGAAAACGGCCTCGGGATCCTTTATCTGGGGGTTGAGACCGGGGACGACAGGCTGCTCAAGGAAATCTGCAAGGGATCCGGCAGCGAAAACCTTATTGCAATGGGAAGGAAGGTCAAGGATGCGGGCATCAAACTTTCTGTTACCGTTCTGCTGGGAATTGGGGGGACCGAGCGTTCCCTCGAGCATGCCCGGGCCACCGGAAAGCTGCTTAGCGCCATGGACCCCGACTACATAGGGGCCCTGAGCGTAATGCTCATCCCCGGGACCCCTCTTTACGATGCGTATCGACGGGGGGAATTCCGGCTTCCTGATCCGGAGGGGCTTCTTCGTGAACTTAGGGAGATGCTGAGCCACACTGAACTCACACGGGGGCTTTTCTTTTCCAACCACGCTTCCAATTATCTACCCATAAAGGCACGGCTCCCCAGGGGGAAGCAGGAAGCGCTGGATCTGATCGACAGCGCCCTTCGAGGAGAGGTGGGTCTAAGGCCGGACTGGATGAGGGCCCTCTGATTCACTCCGGGTCTTTACTCACGGCCTCGCCAAGAATGCGGGAGATGCTTTCGGGAATCCGCACGGCACGCAGATTCCCGGAATCGGAGCAGTCCAGGCACACCCGTTTTTCAAAGCCTTCCACCATGATTTCATTGCTTTCAGCGCGGCGGATTAGATGCCTGAAGAGCACTGTCTTGCTCCTGATCTCCTCAACAGTGGTGATGATGTCGATCTCCTCATGGTACCTGCCGGGGCTTCTGTAGCGGCATGAGGTCTCCATGAGGCCGAAGATCAGCCCCCTTTCCTTCCACATATCCCTCAAGGGGAGCCCCACCGACTCGAAAAAGAGGTGGCTGGAAGCGTCTATCCACTCGTAGTAGCGCGGATAAAACACGATACCCAGATAATCCAGATCACCCCACATGATCTTCTTCCTAATTACATGTTCCTTCATGCGCCCCGTTTCTCCATTTTTCGCAGAAAACCGATCCGCCTCTTTTCAAGAAAAAAACCGTGGCATTCTTTTGGACCCGCAACAGTTTGCTCCTGCACTTACTCATCAATCGAAGATGGCATCCACAAAGGCCCTTGAGTCAAAGGGACGAAGATCGTCGACCTTTTCCCCGATACCAATGTAGCGAATAGGCAGGCCCAGCTCTCTGCATATCCCTACAACTACACCGCCCTTTGCGGTTCCATCCAGCTTGGTGAGAACAATGGCGGTGATTCCCAGGGCTTCATGAAAGATCCGCGCCTGACTCACGGCGTTCTGCCCGGTTGTGGCGTCCAGCACCAGCCAGATTTCATGGGGGGCGCCGGGAAGCTTTCGCCCCACCACTCGACGGGTCTTCTGGAGCTCTTCCATGAGGTTGCTCCTGGTATGAAGCCGCCCTGCAGTGTCGATGAGAACCGCGTCCACGCCCCTTCCAACGGCTGCTGAAACGGCGTCAAAGGCAACAGCAGAAGGATCGGCCCCCTCCCGCTGCCGTATTACTTCACACCCGGTGCGCTCACCCCAGATCACAAGTTGTTCCACTGCCGCGGCCCTGAACGTATCAGCCGCTGCAAGCAATACGGTCTTTCCATCCTCCTTGAAGTGACTAGCCGCTTTACCTATGGTGGTGGTTTTCCCTACACCGTTCACCCCTACCACCATAATCACCCGGGGCTCACCCAAAGCCGGAACGGACCGGCGATCCTCCGGCACCATGAGAAAGGATAGCATCTCCTGCTTCAGGGCGTCCTTGAGTTTTCCCGCATCTCTTAATTCCTTTCGTGCCACCTTGTCCCTTACGCGATCGATGATATCCTGGGTCGCCGCCACGCCCAGGTCGGATGTAAACAGAATCTCCTCCAGTTCATCCAGCAAAGCCTCGTCAATCTCCTTCTTTCCGAAGATCAGCCGGTCCAGACGACCTGTAAGGCCGGATCGCGTTTTGGAGAGCCCCTCCCTGAGCCTCTGAAACAACCCCTTATTATCACCGGACGTTTTTTGGGCATGCTCCTCCCCGGGCAGAACCGCCACAGGCTCCGCTTCATGCCCTACTGCAACTTCCGCTCCGGCCTGCTCACCTTTGTCAAGTGAGTCCTCCTGCGGGGAAAGATCTTCGACCTTTCCCTTCTCCTTCTTCTTGAACCATTTGATCATGGTTTTTTAAGACTCCCCATACCCAACAGAGGCCCACTGGAAATTCAAAGTCACGGGGCGCGGCCTCGAGTCGCCCCGGTCTCAAACAAAACCGCCCCGTTCCACCGGGGCGGCCTGTAACGCTGAGCTTGTAAACCAACCTCACGTCGCTTTCAAGAATTTTTTCACGCTGCAAGGAGTTGGGACCGGCCCAGGTTCACGGAAACCAGCTTTGACACCCCGGCCTTTTCCATGGTCACCCCGAATAGCCGTTCCGCGATCTCCATGGAACGCCGGTTATGGGTCACCAGGATCACTTGGGAATACTTGCGAATCTCACCCAGCAGGTTGTTGAAACGATCAAGGTTTGCCTCGTCCAACGGCGCATCCACCTCGTCCAATAGGCAGAAGGGGCTCGGTTTTATGAGGTAGATGGCAAACAACAGTGCCATGGCGACCAAGGCCTTTTCCCCGCCCGAGAGAAGGCCCATGTGGCTGAGCTTTTTTCCTGGGGGTCTAACTTCCACGAGCACCCCGCTCTCCAGAGGCCTGTTCTCATCGGTAAGTTTCAGACCGGCTGTCCCCCCCTTGAACAGGATGGGAAAGACCTCGCGAATCTTCTCGTCCACTGCGGTGAAGGTCTTTGAGAACTTCTCCAGACAGATGCGGTTGATCTTTCTAATGGCCTTGCTCAAGGACTCTATGGAATTGAGGAGGTCATCTCTCTGTCCCGTTATGAAAACATAACGTTCCTTCAGCTCTTCGTGTTCATGTATGGCAGCCAGATTCACTTCTCCCAGTTTTGCCCTCTTCTGCTTCCTCTCTTGGAGGATATCCCGTGTCTCCGAGGATGAAAAAGCATCCTCCACATACCCTGTGTAAACGCCTGCGAGTTCAATGTTGAACTTGTCCCGTACAATCTCACTAAGACTGTTCATGCGGTGCGTTATCTCGGACTGCTGCATACGGGCAAGATTTATCTTCTCCTTGAGATCGTCCAATTCCCCCCGAACCACTCCGAATTCCTTTTCCTTCTCATGGATCCGGCTCTTGAAGGATCCCCGTTCCAGATCAGCAGCGTTAACGGCTTCCTCGGCCTCGGAAAGCCTTTCGCGGAGTTCTATGAGCTCTTCTTTCACGGCCTTTTCCTTTTCCTCGCATGCCTGAAATGTCTTGCGAGCTGCCTCCGTGTCTCGGCCGATCTTATCCAGCTTCTCCCGGGCCTCGTCCGTATAATCGTCAATCCGTTCAATTTGCCTGAGAAGGCCCTTTTCCTCCTCCTTTGCCAGGTTCACGTTCATTCTGAGTTGCTCCAGTTCACTGCGGAATCGCTCAGCCTCATACCGGCTCTCATTCAGTTCAGCCTCCTTATCCTTGAGGTATATCTCCTTTTCGCGAATCCTCTCCTTACAGGCGGCCAATTCCTCCTCGACCCTCTCAAGTGCCTGCCGGTGTTTGGCCTTTTCCTTTTCTTTGTGTTCCAGCTCCCCTGTAATTCGATGGGAAAAGCTTTCCAACTGATCCAGTTCGTGGCTGAACCGAAGGATTGCACGATCATGCTCGTTTATCTGCTCCCGGCATTTCTCCCGCTCCGATTCCAGGGTCTCCAGGCCGGCCGCTTTCTCCTGCGCGTCTTCATCGATCTGTTCCAGCCTGGCAATCAGCATTTGAACTTCTTTCCGCCCGGCATCCACCTTCTGCTCCAGTTCGGAGATTTCCCTTTTTCTTGCGAGAAGCCCGTGGGAGCTCTGCGTCACCTTTCCCCCGCTGATTACACCGCGTTCATCGATCATGTCGCCGTCCGGAGTAACCAGACACTGCCTGATCCCGTTCCTGGACCAGACGGCTATTGCTTTATCCAGATCCTCGGCGATTACCGCATCCCCAAGAAGAGTTTGTATCAGGGGACCATAAGCCTCGGGGGCGGAAACCCGCTCCCGGAGAAGCGGGAGATCGTTTCCAACAACACTGCTGTTCCCATTGGACCGAAGATGACGCAAAGGAACAAAGCTGCTGCGCCCCCGGGCCCGCTCCTTGAGGTAGGCCACAGCCTCTTTGCCATCCTCAAGCCCCTCCACGATGATGTACTGGAGTCGATCGGCCAGCACCGCTTCGACCGCCTGCTCCAACTCGGGGGGTACCTGTATGATATCGGCCACCAACCCGAGAACACGTCCCCGGTTTCTTACTTCCAGGTCTTTGGCCTTCATAATGGTACGAACACCCACCTTGTAACCCTCGAAGTTTTCCGTGAGAGACCGAAGGCCGGCCAGGCGGGAATCCCTGCCCGCCAGCTCGGTCTCAGCCTTCTTGAGGTCAGCTTCCTCCCGGCGCCGGATATTTTCAAGCTCATCCCGGCCGGCCTTCGCCAGCTCAAGGTCCTCCTCAATCCGGGCAAGCTTTTCCGCCAGGGCTTGCCTGGTTTCCGTCTTCCTGCGGGAGGCCTCCACCATCTGCTGGATCTTTTGGGCGACCTCGGTCTTTTCCTGTTCCAGCCTCCCCTTGCCGTCCGTAATCTCTCCGATGCGCTGGTTCAGGTATCCTGACTCCTGGTTAAGGCCCATCTCCTTGGTCACCCCCCCGTTGACCTCGGTTCGGGCTTTTTCATATTCCGAACGAATCTCATTAAGAAGGTCGTTACGTCCCCTAAGCCTTTTCTCCAGTAGGGTCGCCTCTCCCCCCAGGGCTGCCGCGTTTTCTCGGAGCACCGCCACCCGTTCCTCAAGTTCCACGCGCTCCTCGCGCAGGTTTCGAAGCCTTCGGTCGAGATCGGTGTTCTCATCTGCAAGACGCCGTTCCAGTGTGAGCTGCATCCTTTTTTCACCGGCCAGGGACTCCAGGACGGACTCCTTCCTGCTCACGGACTCCTTCCTGCTCAGGAATTGATTACGAAGCCGGCCGATTTCATCGTCCATCTGTGCAAGCTCAAGATTCATTCGCTCCAAGTCGGCCTGTTTTGCAGAGAACCTGGAGGCAAGCAGGCTCTCTTCCTGGAGAAGGCTTTCCGTGGATCGAATGCTGTTCTCCGACTCCTCTCGGAGTTCGCTGTAGGCATTTGCATGGAGAGTCAACTCCAGCCGCTCGATCTCCTCGCTCAAATCTTTGTAGCGCTTTGCCTTGGCCGCCTGCCGCTTGAGGGAGCGCATCTGCCTCTCCACCTCGGTGAGAATGTCCTCCACCCGTTGCAGATTTGTCTTTGTCAGCTCCATCCTACGCCGGGACTCATCCACCTTTTTTCGGTATTTGGTAATGCCGGCAGCCTCCTCCAGCATGGCCCGGGTCTCCTCGGGTTTCTGCTCGATGATGTTGCTTATCCGGCCCTGCCCTATGATCGAATAGGCCTTGCTGCCGAGACCCGTGTCCATGAAGATCTCCTGGACATCCCTGAGGCGGCATGGAACGCGGTTAATGAGGTATTCGCTCTCACCCGAACGGTAAAGCCTACGGGTGACGGCCAGTTCGGTAAACTGGGAGTACTCCCCGGGGAATAGGCCGGCACCGTTCTCAAACAGTATGGATACCTCCGCCATTCCCATGGGTTTGAATTCGCCCGCACCGCTGAAGATGACGTCCTCCATCTGACGCCCGCGCAGTTGCTTGGCACTCTGCTCGCCCATGGCCCAGCGTATGGCGTCCACAATATTACTCTTACCGCAACCATTAGGCCCGACCACCGCACTGATTCCTTCGGGCAGGGAGATTTCCATGCGGTTCATAAAGGATTTGAAACCGACAATGGAG
This sequence comes from uncultured Desulfobacterales bacterium, assembly GCA_964413125.1. Lineage (GTDB taxonomy): Bacteria > Desulfobacterota > DSM-4660 > Desulfatiglandales > HGW-15 > JAIPEI01. Next base: position 42,932 of record CAYPSZ010000242.1, on the reverse strand, counting down.
ACTTTCTTGATTCTCATGGGTTCCTCCCAAGAAGGGATTTGCCTATTATCTTTTGCCTTACCGGCCTTTTTTGCAGCCCCCGGCCGACCCCTAAGGCCGCTCGTTGAGCCGCATGCGTTGAAAGGTGCGTTCCACGCCTGCTTTCCAGTGGAGCCACCGGTGGAAATCTTGAGCACTCTACCAGAACATCAACCAACATGCAAAGAAAAATTACTATATAATGTGTTTCAAGAAGATCTTATTCCAATATATGGTGGAAAAAGCCCTTACCTGAAAAACCGTTGACATCATTCCGGCCAACTATCTAGAATTCATCTGATTCGGACCCGATCACCTGAACGGGGATAAAAAGGGTGAAGCAATTAATCCAGTGAGGATCGGGCCGATTCACCCGCCTTTGAACACAGGGGACAATGTGAATAGGCCTTTCCGGATTGTCAACAGCATACTTTGCCTGATAGCGACCTTCATCGTGTTGGGATCAACCCTCACCCCGGCCCAAGAGACCAAGGAGGACACCTACGACATCACCCTGATCAAGACGGCCGAGACCGATGCAGCCCCCGGCACGGAAAGGGAAATCATGGTTGTTTCAGGTCGCAGGGTGCTCACCGAGCACCACTCAGTGAAAGAAGGCGAGTGGGTCTGGAAGATTCTTCGAGAAAGAAAGCTCCTTGAAAAACGTAACCTCGGCGAGATTCTCGACATCCTCAAAAGGCTGAATCCGGAACTCTCCGACCTAAACCACATTCATCCCGGGCAGAAGATCCTGATCCCCCTCACTCTCTCCCCTGCTGAAGGAGTTCATACCCCCGGACCTCCTTCCGAACCCGTGCGCGTCACACTGGAGGAACTCAAGGACATAGAGTTGCAAAGATATACGGTTCAGCCGGGTGACGATCTGGTCAAGATAATCAACCGGCAGTATGAAGCACCGGACGCGGCATTTTACGAAAAGTATCTTTCGGCCGTGCGGCGGCTCAACCCTTCTGTGAGGGATTTCAATCGAATCTATCCGGGACAGGTGATTCGGCTGCCGGTATTCACTCCGGAACTGGTCCGAATGCCCATTGAATCCCGGGAGCCGGACGAGCTGCTCCATCATCAAGTGATGCCTGAGTTGACCATGGACCCTCCCCCGGAGAGGGCGGTGCGGATAAGTCCGCCTTCAGAGGAGACCGTCGATCCGCTCAGGGACGACCTTGGGCGCCTGTTCCGGGCCCTTGGGGAAGAGTGGATTCAACACGGACAGCACTACATACCACTTAAGAGCCGGGGTGAAGTCAACCTGCGTGCCGACGCCTATCCCATGATCAACCTCTCAAACGGGCGCAAGGTCATCGTGGACCTGCACAACACCCTTCCCGGAGATATGGCTTCCCTGCTGGAGAAAACCTGGGATCATTACAGGATTGTACACCTTTTGGAGGGAGATGATCTGGCAGGTGCACTGGACCGGATCCTTCCGGAGTGCGATCTAGGGACCATCCTGGGAAAAGAGGAAACCATGGATCTTGACGGGGCTATCCAGGTAAAACTGACGGCTGACTGGATCCTCCGCACAAGAAGCGAAACCCTCATGATCACCATTCGGGATAAAAATATGCCTCCCGTACCCGGGCCGGTACGGGAGTACCTGGCCCGGCAGGGCGTGAGGGTAATCGATTTTCCACCCGCCCGTATGGGCGAGGACACCCTTCCCGAGGCTCAACCAGTCATTAACGCCGGGCCGGGCATGTCTTCTCTCGTCGAAACTCTCCTGAAACTGAATGGTCTGGACTTCATGAGAAATGTGGAAATTCCGATCTATGAGAAACGGGAAGGTGTGGATTTCAATTTGTTCATCAGGGCCGATTACCTTCTCGAAAAGGATGGACGGAAGTTTATGCTGGACCTTTCCGGCGTGGGATCCAATATAATGACACTCTTAAGAGAGAGGGAACTCTCCTACTTATCCCTTGCCGGGGAAAACGACCCTTTGAGGGTCATGACCCGCCTCCTGAGATTCCTGGGCACACCGTTCGAACCCGGCCCTTTGGATGTGATGGCAGCAGGACGAGAAGAGCGCCATAACATCCGCTTTAGAATCCCGGGGGCCTCTTTCCGGGACGGAGCCGGGCGACTCTTCCTGGCAACAACACTGGACCCACCCCGGGAGATCTGCAGGCTCATAACTGAAAAGGGATATCACATTCTCCGCCTGTCACCCGTGTAAACCGAAAGGGTGCGTCCCCATCTTCAACCTACCTTGAGGAGGAAACCATCATGACCCTGAAATCCCCCGAACAGTTCGAGGAGAGTATCAGAGCCCTAAAGCCCCGAGTCTTCATGAACGGCAAACGAGTTGAAAACATATTGGATAACCGCAACACTCGCACAGTAGTGGAAGCCAACAAGGCAAGCTACCAGTGGGCCCTTGACCCGGAATCCAGCGAAATCATGTCCTGCTTTTCCCCACTCATAAACGATGTGGTCAATCGATACACCCATGTGAGCCGAAGTACGGCAGATTTGGCCAAGAAGGCTGAAGCCGGCACCTTCACGGCCGAGAGGCTGGGAACATGCATCTACCGTTGCGTCGGATACGATGCGTTCCATGCCCTGGCCGGCACCACCTGGGAGATGGACAGGGACTTGGGAACCGAATATCACCCCCGATTTCTGGAGTATTTGAAGTGGGTTCAGAGGGAAGATCTCTCCGTGGCAGGAGCACTCACAGAACCACGAGGAAGCCGTGCAAAGAAGATCCTGGACTGGAGTGACCCTTTCCTTTCCCTGAAGATAGTGGACCGGGACCATAAGGGCATTACAGTCCGAGGAGCCAAGATTAACATCAGCGGAGCGTTCGCAAGCCATGAACTGGTCGTTCTGCCCCAGGCCTCCCGCCGGGAAGAAGAGGAGGAATATGCGGTTGCATTCGCGATTCCAGTTGATGCGGAGGGAGTAACCTTTGTCTGCCAGTATACCCCGTTCAGCGCCGAGCGGGACATGGCCGAGGATTTGGAAGAACTGGGCAACCCGGTTTTTGGGCAGCGAGAGACGTCAATTGTCATATTGGACAACGTGTTTGTTCCATGGGAAAGAGTATTCCATTGCGGGGAGACCCGTTACTCCGGCAAGCTGGTGGCTCGGTTCGCGCGCACCCATCGCATGACCTGCGGCGGCACCTGCAAGGTGGGGTTCATGAACCAGGTAATAGGCGCGTGCAGGCTCGTCCAGGAGTACAAAGGACTTGAAAAGGTTCCGCACATCAATGAGCAGCTCATGGAAATGGTGGTACTTCGCGAAACAGGGAGGGCCTGCGGCCTCGCAGCCGCCCACAAGGGAGCCGAGGAGCCCGCAGGGTCCGGGGTCTTTCTCCCGGACGAGACCATGGGAAATGTCTCCAAGCTCAATGTATGCAACGCTTTCTGGCGCGTCATGGCCCTGGCGGGCGATATCGGCGGAGGGCTTATCGTGACCATGCCCAGCCTGAAAGAGCTTCGAAACCCCGAAGTGAAAGATTATATCGAGGAGTTCTACAGCTTCGGCTCGGACGAGCCCACCGAAAACATACTAAAGGTCCACAAGCACCTGCAGAACTGGACGGCCGGGCTGCACGGAGTGGGCACCTGGCACGGGGCCGGGCCGGTAATGGCACAGAAGATCATGCTGCAGAGGATTATGGACTACTCCCGCGAGAAAGAACTGGTCCGGAAGACGCTGAACCTCAAGCCGTCAGACAAGGAGACCTGAGCCTTCATCCGCCGAAGATCATAATGTCGTCATAGGAAGTTGACTGGTCGGTGCCCACCGTATAAGCTCTTCTCCATGCCTTCACCAGTCGACCAGATCGAACGCGTGCTGGGGCCCCAAGGCCTGCTTCCCCGGCGGGTGGACGGGTTCGAGTTCCGAGCCTCCCAGTTGGCCATGGCCCACCTTATCGACAGGGGTCTTCGTGAGGAACGGCACGTACTCATCGAGGCGGGCACGGGCACGGGCAAGACCCTGGGCTATCTGACACCCATCGTCCTTTGCGGGAAGAAGACCGTTATCTCCACCGGCACGAAGAACCTCCAGGAACAGATCGCCTTCAAAGACATACCTTTACTAGGTCGGGCCACGGGCATTGGCATCGATGCCATGCTGATGAAAGGGCGTGCAAATTATCTGTGTCTTCACAGGTACCACCAGACCATGGCAGCCCCCGATCTTTTTGACAAGCGCATGTCCGCTGTTCAAAGCCTTATGGAGCGTTGGATCGAAGAGACGGAGTTTGCAGATCGCTCCGAACTCGACTGGCTGGCCGATGACGACCCTTTCTGGGGTAACGTCTCAGCCACTTCGGAGCAGTGCCTGGGCCCTCGCTGCAACCACCACGATGATTGTTTCCTTAATGCGCTTCGCCGAAAGGCAGCGGCCTCCCGCATCATTATAGTGAACCACCACCTTTTCTTTGCCGACCTCATGGTCAAGAGAGGAGGGTTCGGCGAGGTGCTTCCCCGATTCCAAGTGGTGGTCATGGACGAGGCGCACACGGTTGAGGACACGGCCACGACCTATTTCGGCGAAAGGCTGAGTACCAATCAATTCCTGGAACTGGTTGCGGACGCGTATAAGGCGGTCCGGGCGGCGGGTGACGAGCCCGGGTTCGACCGAAAAGAGCTGGAAAAGGTTCTTCTGACCATACGTTCCTGTGCAGAGACCGTGCGGGGTTTCTTTCGTGAACGGGCCGAGCGCGGCCTGCTTGACGACACCGACCGTCGTTTCCTGCGGGAGCACACGGCAGCGGTCTTGAACCGGGCAATGGAAGGGGCCAAGAAACGTTGTGCCCTGGAAAAGACCTCCGATCCCGTACTTCAGAGTTTTCCCGCACGGGCCGCGAATCTGATAAGGGCCCTGAACGTTGTCCTTGAGGCGGACAACTCCGAATGGCTCTCATGGTATGAGCGACGTAAAACCGGCGTGCAGCTTCACGCCTCTCCCCTGGATGTGTCAGGGCCTCTCCGTGATCACCTCTACAAAGCGCTGGATACTCTTGTGCTCACCTCCGCCACCCTTTCTACGGATGGAAACTTCCTGTACGTTCGCTCCAGGCTGGGGCTCGATGACGACATCCTGGAAGCCATACACGAAAGCCATTTCGACTTCCAGACACGGACGCTCATGTACGTGCCAAAGGACCTCCCGCTCCCATCCAAGCCGGATTTCCCGGATCAGGCCTCCGATAGGATCCGAAAAATCCTTGAGATCAGTAACGGCCGGGCCCTTGTGCTGTTTACAAGCCACCACAACATGGATCGGGTACACCAGCTTCTCTCAGGGAAACTCCCTTACCCGCTCTTCCGCCAGGGTGAGGCCCCCAGGTCGGTTTTGCTTGAACGATTCACCCTGGATGTCCATTCCGTGCTCCTGGCCACAGGATCTTTCTGGCAGGGCATAGACGTCCCGGGCGAGACCCTGAGCTGCCTCATAGTGGACAAGCTGCCGTTCGACTCACCCTCGGACCCGCTCGTGGCTGCGCGTATTGAGGCCGTACGCAAACGGGGGGGCAACCCCTTTATGGAATACCAACTACCGTCTGCGATCATAACGCTCAAGCAGGGCCTGGGGCGACTGATACGCAGCAGCAAGGACTCTGGAATCCTGGCAATCCTCGACGTAAGGATCGCAACCGCCCGCTACGGTGCACAATTCCTGCGCAGCCTGCCGGCCATACCTATGGAACACGATCTTGGAGCTGTGGAGGAATTCTTCCGGCGCCGACAAGACTGAGGAGAAAAAGGCCTGCCGGCGGACACCGCCTCCCGTGCCGGGACCCGGGAAAAAGCTCGCAAAACAGTCTTGATATTTCCCCGGCACAGGAGCAGTATGGGTGCGCGGATCCGCCGCCGGACACACAATTATAGAGGCCGTGTATTTGCACGGCGCCCATGAGGACATACATCATGCCCAGTCTCCTTGACTTTGCGAGGACTCGAACCACTTCCGTGGAGCGCGCTGATACAGAAACCCTGCGTGCCGCCTGCCGTCTTCAGGACAATCTCATGGACGCTGAGGTGGAAATCACCGTAGGCCTTCCGGACCTGAATATCACTGCTGTAAGAAGCAGCGTGTCAAGAGACGAAAGGGGCCGCCCCCTTGACTGCCTGAACGATCTTGATAAGGCCGTGGGAGTCCGCATAGGACCTGGGATGAGCAAGATTATCAAAGGTCTCGTGGGCGAGGACTTTCCCTTGCGGCAGCTTGTTTTCATGATGGAGGAATGCTGCCACGGCATCATACTGTATTTTACAAAAGACGAACTGGCGGCGGTACCTGACAATGAAGAGGAGGCTCGACAGCACTTCGCCCGCATGATCCGGAAGAATATCCGCCTTTACAACCGGTGTGCTGCATTCGCACCCGGAAGCTCCATTACCGAAGGAATTGAGCCTCCTTCCCGGGGCATGCAGGAATGACGATCGGAGGCCGAATACATGCTTGGATTTCAGAGAAACAAGCGTGTTGGAATCTGGACCGAGGGGCCGAGCAGGCTTGTGGCCCACGGGATCCTGGATGATGACATCTACGGGCTGGAGGTGAGGGTCGTTATAGACCCGGCGAAGCGGGAGATAATTTCAGCTGAAGGGTGGTGGAATCGCTGGACCACCCCGGACTGTCCCTTGTCGGCAGAGCGGCTTCAGGGAGCAGAGGGAGTCAGGATAGATAAGGACGGTTTTGCGGAGCAACTTCGGAAGACAGTGGGCAGAAAAGCCTGCCGGCACTTTGCAAACATACTGATCGAGTGCTGCCACTCGGCCATTGAAGCCCTCGATGTGCTCGAGTATGAAAAGGCAAAGGTTGCGGACCCCGAGCTCACATTCAGCCGGTACGTCAAGCCTGATTTATCAGGCTCACCGGTTCCGCCGACAGAGAGTCGAAGCGAGATCAACTCCATGAGCCTCTCTCAAGAAAGTGTGCGAGAAAACATTCCCGCCCCCGCCGAATCCCTCACCGGCCCTTTCATTGATCTTCACGTTCACACTTTTCCGGCCTCCCCATGCAGCTCGGCCCGGGTGGACGATCTGATTGTGGAAGCCAAGCGCATAGGGCTGGAAGGGATATGTCTTACCGATCACAACCATGTCTGGAGCCCTGAGGCCGTTGACGATTTGCGGCAACGACACGGATTTCCGGTGCTTCGCGGCAATGAGATCACCACTGACCAGGGGGATATAATTGTCTTCGGCCTGGAAAGGGACATTCAGGGCATCATCCGTTTGGAGGACCTGCGGGCTGAAGTGCTTCGCGTGGAAGGATACATGATCGCCGCCCATCCCTTTCGCGGTTTTCTGACTTTCGGGGTGGACAAACTGGGGCTGACCCCTGAAAAGGCCATGAAACGAAAGATCTTTCAGCACGTGGACGCCGTGGAGATCCTCAACGGGAAGGTGACCCTGGAGGAAAACCGGTTTGCATGCGAAGTGGCCCGCAACCTGGACCTGGTGCTCACCGGCGGAAGCGATGCCCATGAGGTGGAGGAAGTCGGTCAATATGCCACAAGGCTTGCTTCACCCGTTCGTAATGAACAGGACCTGATGGACGCCCTCAGAAAAGGAATCACCGCTCCGGCGGCTTTCCGCCAAACTCTGCGCTGCCGGAGCACAAGGGCATAAGCAATCCGGAAAGGAGAGAAGGCATGGAAAAATCCATCGTCTGGGAGCCGCTCATTCGAAAAATGGAACGGCTGTTGAGGCTCCGATCGTTCCCGGTCGCCTTCAAGATGCTGCAGTCGAAAGAGGATCTCAAAAAGGTCCCTTTCCTGCGAAGGCCGGCCCATCCCATGACCCTCTGTCAGATGATCAATCTCGTACGCAACTTTGACTGGACCGTGGGCGCGGACAACGACGGCTTTTCACTGCCCTCCTGTCCCGCAATGCTGGGGCTACGCGATAAACCGGATGTTTATAAAGACGGGACCTTTCGGAGCATCGTGTGGGTCAGGAGCCGTAAGGATGGCAAGAAATATGAAGAAAGCATTCCCCACCTGCCTCTGGGCCGTTATGAGGCAGTGGTCATGGCACCCCTCGTCTACGACCCTTTCGACCCCGACATCGTTCTCATTTATGCCAATCCGGCGCAGATGATCCTGCTCATCAACGCCCTCCAGTTTCATGACTATGAGGTCATGGAGTTTTTCTGTGTGGGTGAGACTTCCTGTTCCGACGCCATTGCACGCTGCTACCTGGAAGACAAGCCGTCACTGACCATACCATGCTATGGAGAACGACGTTACGGTCATGCTCAGGACGATGAACTGGTAATGGCCCTTCCGGGCAAAGTCATGGAAAAGGCCCTGGCCGGGCTGGAAGCCCTTTACCGCAGAGGAGTCAGGTATCCCATCAGTTACGCAGGTGCGGAGTCCGACGTTTTGTCCCTGTTGCCCCAGGCCTACACTAGGCTGGAATACACCGCCAAGGAAATCCGGGGTGAAGGAAAGGACAACCGAGTGGTAATGGGGGTGACGGGCGGCATTGCCAGCGGCAAGAGTACTGTTTCAAACATGCTGGAAGAGCTGGGGTCCCCCATCATCGACTTTGACCAACTGGCCAGGGAGGTGGTGGAGCCGAAGCAGACCGCCTTCAACAAGATAGTGGACTACTTCGGGCGGCAGGTGGTGACCGAGGACGGCACACTGGACCGCAAAGTCTTGTCTGAAATTGTGTTCAACGACCTGGAGAAACGCAAGAAACTGGAGTCATTCACGCACCCGGCCATTTTCGAGCTCTTCGGCCGGCGAGTGAACGAAATGGCCCGAGAGGATCCCGAGACGGTTATTCAGGTGGCCGTTCCCCTCTTACTCGAGCTTAACCTTCAGTACATGTTCCATAAGATCCTTGTGGTTCACATACCGGCCGAGGAACAGATCAAAAGGCTGGCTAAACGGGACGGTATCTCCCTGGATGAGGCCTCCAATATCTTGAAGGCTCAGCTTCCCATTGATGAGAAGCCCGGCTATGCCGACTTTGTCATAGACAACCGCGGCTCCCTGGAGGAGACACGCCGGCAGGTGGAGGACCTGTGGATTAACATCAGGGAGTTCCAGAGAAAAAGGGAAAAGGAGACGACATGACTGGAAAGAATATTGAACTGAAGCCTGTGGACAGCATAGAGATTGTGGTCCTCATGGACAACTATGCCGATGTGCTGCTGGATAATACGGATATGGTGGCCCGCCCTCCCAAAGCCGAAAACGGCATCATCATGAAGGACACGCTCGTGGCCGAGCACGGTCTTTCCCTCCTTGTGCGGACCTTCAGGAACGGCGAGACAAGGGAAATCCTTTTTGACGCGGGTTACAGTTCCGTGGGTGTCCCCCATAACCTCGACATGCTTGGGATCTCGCTGGACCGTGTGGAGGCGGTGGTCTTGAGCCACGGCCACATGGATCACACCGGCGCTCTTGCTGAACTGCTAAGGCGAATCCCTAAACGGGTCCCCCTGGTGGCACACCCGCATGCATTTATGGAAGCCAGATACATCGATCCCCCGGACGGTCCTCGCAGGGCCTTTCCCCGGACCCTGGTACCGGAAGCTCTGGAGGCCCTTGGAGGAGAAGTCCTTGAGAATGACTCACCCCTGCTTATTGCGGGCGGCACCGTTTTGGTGACCGGCGAGGTGGAAAGAACCACTTCCTATGAAAAGGGAATGCCTCATACCTTTATGGAGCGAGACGGAAGTGTGGTCAAGGATGAGATCCTGGACGACCAGTCGCTGGTGCTTTCCCTAAAAGGAAAGGGCCTGGTATTGGTTGCCGGTTGCAGCCATGCGGGCATTGTCAATACCGCCCGCTACGCCATGAAGTTGACAGGCGACGAGCGTGTATTTGCAATAATGGGCGGGTTTCATCTGGGGGGCGATCCTTCCGGCGAACTCGTGGATAAGACCGTTCAGGGGTTGTCGGCCCTAAATCCCGGGTTCATCATGCCCATGCATTGCACGGGCTGGGATGCATTCAGAAGTATCGCCGAGGCGTTCCCCTCGGCTTTTACACCCAGCAGCGTGGGCTCTACGGTCACCTTCACCCGGTAAACGTTCTGAATCCACGGCAGCGCCCACCGCCATTAAGGGCGATGTGCTCTTATTCCCCATGGCTCCCCTTGATCCGGCAGGTGCCGGCATCAATAGTCAGGGGGCAACTCTTTCAGTTTGGCGAGAGAAAACACAGGTCCGTCCTTACAGACGAACTTATCCCCGATGTTGCAGTGACCGCACATTCCGATGCCGCATTTCATGCGGTTTTCAAGGGAAAGGATGATGTTCTCCGGAGGAAAACCCAGTTTCTCCAGAACAGGCTGGGTGAACCTTATCATAATGGGCGGCCCGCATACGATAGCTATGGCATGTTCAGCGCTGGTCACTTTTTGCTCGGTTACGGCGGGCACAAAACCGATGTTGTATTTCCATTCCGGGTCGTCTGTGCCGTCCACGGTAATGTGCATTTCCAGGTCGTCCCGCTTCTCCCATGCCATGAGTTCATCCTTGTAGAGCAGCATCCCGGGGGACCTGGCGCCGTATACCACCGTGATGTTCTCGAATCTGGAACGGTTTTCCTGTTCCAGCATGTAGACGATGCTTGAGCGAAGGGTGGTGAAGGCGAACCCGCCCCCTATGATCACCACATTCTTCCCCTCCATTTCCTCCCAAGGATACCAGTTTCCCAAGGGGCCACGGACTCCCATCACATCGCCTTCTTTCATGTTGTGCAGATGGGTCGTAACCTTACCCACCTTGTTTACCGTGAAATCAATGTGACCCTTCTCGGTGGGAGAGGAAGCGATACCAATGGGAATCTCACCTTTTCCGGCGATGGAGAGTTCCGCAAACTGGCCGGGAGTATAGGCGAATTTTGCTTCGTCTTCAGGGTTTATGAAAACAAATCTGAACGTCTTCAGGTTCCGGTCCTCGGTCTCCGTGGTGATATTGTCAATGCGAACCGGGTATGGGAGATACGGATTTTCCAATGGGTCACCCCCTGTATCTTGGTCGTTGATCTTGATTTCAAAATGAGTTCATCTTTTCTGCAACTTCCCTGATATCGATGTTCACGGGACAGAACTGGATGCAACGGCCGCAGCCCACGCACTGGATCCCGTTTTCATATTTGTCTACATAATACTTGAGTTTGTGCATAAAGCGCTGCCGCACACGCTCAGCCTTCTTGGAACGAGGGTTGTGCCCCGACCCGTGCAGGGTGAATAGAGGAAACATGCAGGAATCCCAGTTCCTGATCCGGTCCCCGACCATTGGCAGCCTCTGAACCTCATCCTGGACGTCAAAGCACCAGCATGTGGGGCACAGGTAGGTGCAAGTCCCGCAGTTGATGCAGGAAAAGGCTACGTCCTCCCAGAAAGGGGCCGCATAAAGCTCGTTCACATCCTTTTCCTTGAGCTTGTCCGTGGACACTTTCGAAGAGATCTTTCCTGCCACCTGCCTGGTCAGGCTCCGAGCCTTTTTCCAGGAGGCATCGTCGACATCCTTTCCCCCGCTCGTCTTATCCAGAAGGGCCTCGCCTTTGCCTGTCAGGGACTGTGCGAGATACTCGTCGCCCATATCATAGAGAAGCACGTCAAGTCCTTTTCGATCAAAGGGCCCGCTTCCTGCGGAGGCACAGAAACATGTATTGCAAGGATCGTTGCAACCCAAGCCCACAAAGGTGGTGGCCTCGTATCGATTGATCCAAAAGAAGTCCTGATACTCCGGGGTATCGAAGTTCCGTCTTACCAGCTTGAATGCAAAAGCATCGCATGGACGAATCCCCACCACAGCCCGGGGTGAAATTTCTTTTTCGTCTTGTTTCAGGATGTGAGCGTCCGGATCATTGTTGTCCAGGGTGTATACGAACATACGCTCCGACTGGGGTTCAGCCAGGAACTTGGCGGACATGCGCGTGTTCTGAAAGTCGAAGCTAGGCCGGACACCCTCTTCCAAAACGCGGAAATTGTGATAATCCCCTTCCCTGACCGGCACATATACCTGGTAGTCATCCTTCAATCCTTCAAGGACTCCGACCCATTCATCCTTGCTGAATATCTTGGCACTCATTGAATGTTCCTTTGCTTGCAGAGTTTATGATCCTTCCCCGACGAGCCTTAGCGAATGAAGTCGTTGGGGTCTTCCTTGCGGTAGACGTCCAGCGGGGGCCGGCTTTCAAGGCTCAGGCCCGCCTCCCATTCGAACAGCTCAATGCAGTCCTTGTTGAGCTTATTTGTGAATTGACGTACCGGAATGCCCACCGGGCACGCTCGCTCGCAGGCCCCACAGTCGGTACATCGACCTGCACAGTGAAAGGCCCTGAGAAAGTGAAAAGTCATGGTATCTGTGAGATCTATGGTTTTTCCAACCCATTGAGGGTTAGCTTCGTCTACAAAGCAAGTCGGACAGTAGCAAAGAGGACATGCGTTACGGCAGGCATAGCACCTAATGCAAGATGAGATAGCTCGCTCGAAAAAGGCCCATTTCTTATCGGGCTCCATGCTCTCGATCTTCTCAACATCCTTGAACTTCACAACGTCCTGCTGCTCCGGCACCTCACCGGCCAGGAGTTCGTCATATTCCACCGGATTCCTGTGACGGCACGTGGCGCAGTTGAGCTGAAGAAAGCCCTCCTTCTCGAATGTTTCCTCATATCCGGGCCCTTTTACGGTGAAGAGGCCCGAATGGGGCTCCTCGATCACTTCGGTTATTTCCCGATGCTTGACTGCACGCTTGACGGCCCTGTGGCTGATGATGCCGGTGCAGGGCACTCCCACGATATGGAGTTGACTACGTTCGATCTGGTTTTCGATCACATGGGTGACTATGTTCCTAGAAACACAACCCGTGGCAAGGATTCCCACCTTGTCGGTCCGTCCCGTGAGATAATTGCACAAGTTCAACCCGCAGTTGCTGTCCCAATGAAGAACATCCACACCGGCCGGATCGCGCACCAGAACGGGCTCGTTCATCATGGGCACTGAGCCCTTTTTGTATCCTATGAATACGTCCACGGCCCCATTCGAAAGGAGTCTCTTTGCCGTCTCACGGATTTTTTGCGTGTACTCGATCATTATGCAACCTCGGCTTTTCCTTTTATGAGATGTTTGGCCGGACCGGCGTCCTTGACCGCCTGAACCACCTCGTTGGCCACCCGTACGAACTTAGAGGCCTCAGCAGAGGAGATCCATGAGAAGTGAAGCCTCCCCGGCTCAACTCCAATGTGCTCCAAGAGGTTCTTGAAAAGGGCGAACTTGCGACGGGCGTAGTAATTACCTTCCAGGTAATGGCAGTCTCCGGGGTGTCACCCGGACACCCAAACACCATCCGAGCCATGCCGGAAGGCGGCCAGAAGGAACTTCGGAGAAATGCGGCCGGAACACGGCACGCGAATAACTCTGATATTTGGGGGATACTGAAGCCGGCTTACACCGGCCAGGTCGGCGGCCCCATATGTGCACCAGTTGCAGAAGAACGCCGTGATCTTCGGTTCCCAGTCGTTCATGCTTTTCTCCTTGCTGTTCAAGACCCGCAGGGCTGTCCCGCAGGCCCAAGACCGTTCTTGTGTTTTTTCGGAGCCCGGTGCCTGCAGTGAATTGACACATAAAAGGCACGGGTCCGAGAGGTAGTTTATTGCGTGCTTCTCTACATCTCGTCAATCATCGACATGATCTGCCCCGTCTCGAACCCTCTGAGGTTAATAGCCCCTGAACGGCACGAAGCCACACAAAGGCCACATCCCTTGCATAGTACAGGGTTTATCTCGGCCTTGCCGGCAAGCGGGCCCTCTTCCATGAAAGACGGAGCGTTGTAAGGGCAAAGCGTTATGCATACGCCGCAGCCGGAACACATGGAAGGCGCCACATACGCCACTGTACCGCTGGTAGCTATTGTCTTGCGGGCCAGCAGGGTCACCGCCCTCGAAGCCGCCGCCTGGGCTTGGGCCACGGATTCTTCTATGGGTTTGGGATAGTGGGCCATACCACAGAGGAATACACCGTCTGTTGCGAATTCCGAGGGGGCCAGTTTGGCATGGGCCTCCACGAAAAAGCCGTCTTCATTCATAGGCACCTTGAAGAACTGGGCCAGATTCTCATCTTTGTATGGAACGATGGCCGATGCCAGGGTCAGCATGTCCGTATGAATGCGTACATCACGACCCAGGATCGGATCGAAGACGTCGATTATGAGGGCATCACCGTTCGCCTGCACGAGAGGCTTGCGATCATGCCGATAGCGGATGAATATTACACCGGACTCGCGGGCCTGCTTGTAGAGCAGCTCCCGCTCTCCGTAAGTCCGCACATCCCGGTAAAGAATGTAGACCCTCGAATCAGGGTTCCGCTCCTTGAGAAGAAGAGCTCTCTTGACCGAATGAGTGCAGCATACCCTTGAGCAATATGGTCGGTCCGGCTCCCTGGAACCCACACACTGGATGAATACGTAAGCCTTAGCCTCCCCGAGCGATGGATCATTGTCGATGAACTTGCGATCCAGCTCCTGGTGCGTCATCACGGCCGGGTGTTCACCGTAGAGATACTCCTCAGGCCTGTGCTCCATGGCCCCGGTGGCGATGACGGCCACGCCGTGCTCCACCGTCTCCTCCTCGCCTCCCGAGACGAGGACGGATTTAAAATTCCCCACGAAACCGTCCACCTGCCTGAGCTCGGTATCCAGACGAACGTCAATGTTCTCATCCGCCTCGGCGGACTTCACCATTTCGGTGATTTTTGCCTGGATGTCTTCACCCCGGGCCGTGCGGTTGAGGTTGAGTGCCTGTCCGCCCAGCCCGGCGCTTCGCTCCACAAGAGTCACCGGGTGTCCCTGGGCGCTTAGGCTGCGGGCCGCCACCATGCCCGAGATCCCCCCTCCAAGCACCAGGGCTCGGGGGTTGATATCCACCCGGGCCTCCTGAAGAGGCTCCATGAGAGCGGCCTTGGAGACCGCCATCCGAACCAGATCTTTGGCTTTCTCGGTGGCGGCCTCGGGGTGGTCCTTGTGGACCCACGAATCCTGATTACGGATGTTGGTCATCTCGAAAAGGTACTTATTGAGACCGGCCGCAGTCAGCGTCTCCTGGAAAAGCGGTTCGTGCGTCTTAGGAGTACACGCAGCCACCACTATCCGGTTCAAGCCGTTTTCTCGAATGACCGTGGCCATATTGTCCTGGGTGTCCTGGGAACAAGAGTAGAGGTTGTCGGTTGCGAACTCCACGTAGGGAAGATTCTTCACATAGTCAACCACCGCGGGTACGTCAACGACCCCTGCTATATTGATGCCGCATCGGCAAACAAATACCCCGATCCGGGGACGCTCTCCCGCCACATTCCTCTGCTCGATGATCTCCGGCTCACGGGTTTGAGTGTTGCGCGCGGACGCCAGAGGCGCTCCTGCCTCGGCTGCAGCCGAGCTCGCCTCGATCACGGACTGCGGGATGTCCTTGGGTCCCTGGAACGCCCCACAGACGTATATTCCGTCGCGGGAGGTCGCCACCGGAGAGAAGGTATCAGTTTGGCAGAATTGGCCGTCGGTAAGCTCTAATCCCAGCTTGCCGGCCAGCTCAATCATCTCAGGAGAGGTCTCGAGACCCACTGAGAGAACGACCATGTGGAAAATCTCCTCCACCAGCTCGCCCTCTTCCGTTGTGTAGCGAAGCTTCAAGTCGTCACTGTCCAAGACCGGCGTCACTGTATGAATCCGGGAGCGGACAAAACGGACACCCTGATTTGTCTCGGCATTGTTGTAATACCTTTCAAAGTCCTTGCCGTGAGTCCGCATGTCCATGAAGAATACAGCGCAGTCCAGACCATCCCCGCTATGTTCCTTGGCCACCACCGCTTCCTTGATGGCGTACATACAACAGACCGCCGAGCAGTAACCGTGGTCACAGCGGTTTATGTCCCTGGACCCCACACACTGAAGAAATGCTATTTTTTCCGGCTCTTTATCGTCTGATGGCCGCACCAGGTGGCCCATGGTGGGGCCGGAAGCCGAGAGGATCCTCTCAAACTCCATTGAGGTGATAACATTAGGATGCCTTGCATAGGTGTATGTATCGAAGGCCTTGGGATCGAATGGTTTGAAACCGGTAGACAGTATGATGGACCCCACTTTAACGGTGAAGGTCTTTTCCTCATCATCGAACTTAATGGCCTCGGTGGGGCAGAATTTCTCGCATGCCTTGCACTTGCCTTTCTGAAAATAGATGCAGTTGTCCTTGTCTATGGCGTACTTGAGAGGGACAGCCTGCGCATAGGGTACATACACGGCTTTACGTTTCTGAAGCCCCATATTATATTCATCATTCACCTTTTTAGGACATTTCTCCGAACATGTACCACATCCAATGCACTTTTCCAGATCAACATACCTGGGGTGCTGAAGGACCTCGACTGCAAAATTCCCCTTGTCACCCTTCACATCTTTTATCTCGGACAGGGTGAGCAACTCTATATTCATGTGCCGGCCGACCTCGACCAGTTTGGGCGAGATAATTCACATGGCACAATCGTTGGTGGGGAAGGTCTTGTCCAGTTGGGCCATGGTACCGCCAATGGACGGTGATTTTTCCAGGAGATAGACGTAGTATCCGGAGTCGGCCAGGTCCAGAGCGGATTGCATGCCTGCGATCCCGCCGCCGACAACCATCACCGAACCCAAAATATCTTTCGGCATGGAACTTTTCTCCTCATTTTAAAGAGTTAGCTAATCGTGATTTTTTTCCCAAGAGCAATATACCTAAACCAAGGGTCTTTGGCTTGTCAATAGTTTTTGTGGTGCGTCCGAGCGCCTTCCGTGACAAAACCGAATAGACCGCCTATGTTCGGTTGCCAATGCTGGGTTTGACAAGCCCGAACCCACGAGATAGGTTGGAATCCGAAGTCGTTGAAAATCCATCCCAAGGAGGCCGACGATCCCTTGCCCACCGCTCTGCCCATAATGCTGGCCCATGGTATCTGCCCATTCACCCGCCTCTTCCACCCTTTCACCGGCGGGAATAACCAGCCGGACGACCGCTTTCATTATTTCCGATTGATTCGAAGCAGCCTTGAGCAAAATGGTTACACCGTTTTTCACACCCGCGTGGCCTGGGCCGCCGGGGTTGATAAACGAGCCATGGATCTGCGGGACGAACTGATCAGGTTGACGTGCGGATTCCGCCTATGGCCCAGGGTGCACATCATAGCCCACAGCATGGGCGGACTGGACGCTCGGCACATGCTCCTGAACCACAGGATGGAAGACCGGGTGGCCTCCCTTACATCCATCGGGACGCCGCACCTGGGAACATCCTATGCAGATTGGGGTATAGGACGCTTCGACCATCTTATCAATTTTTCTCGCAAGTTAGGACTCAGGCTGGAGGGTTTCCGCGATCTGTCACGTGATAAGTGTCGACGTTTTAATGATAAAGCCGATCATTACGAGGAAAACAACGGTGTCCGTTACCGTACGGTCGCCGGCACACAGCCTCTTGAGCGTATATACCTGCCCATGCGTTTTGCCTCCCGTATCATTCAGAACGAGGAAGGGGACAATGACGGGCTTGTGCCTCACTCATCAGCCATGTGGAGGGAGAAGTACCACATAGCTACCATCAATGCAGACCATCTGAATCAGATAGGGTGGTGGAACCGTGGCGAAGGAAGAGCGGGGGTACCGAGGAAGGAATTCGAGACCCGTATTCAAGACTTCTACCTGGAGCTTGCTTCCGGGCTTTGAACTCATTCCCCGACCCTGTATGCCGCCGTTGGCGGAGGCAGATCAACATCAATGTTAACCTCTAATTACCTGCCAAAAACTGTTTTTAACAGGTCGGTGGTCCGCTTGGCGGGTTCGTTCCGGATAGCAGCCTCTTCTCGAGCCAGGAGGGTGAAGATTCCTTCCAGGGTCTTGTCCAAAGTATAAGTGGTCAGGTCTGTTTTGACCTCCGGAACGACAGGAATAGCGTTGTACCTGTCCATAATCCGATTGTAGCTTCGGACGGCTCCAACCTGAGAGAGAGTTTCCTGCACAGTAGGCTTCATTTCCAAAGCCAGGGGAACGCTCATTTTGTCCTCAAAATATCTTGTGGCTGCGTCCTCCGGCCCATTGTAGATGGAGGTCACGTCCTGGATGGTCATTTCGGAAATAGCACCCCAGAACAAGTCCCTGGCCTTGGGAGTTGCCCTTTCGGCAGCCTGATTGAGCTTGAGTTCAAGGTCGTCAAGCATGGAGGAGGCTCCAACTCTTTCCAGAACGGATTGGACCCGTTCCAGGGATGCTGGTAGGGGGATATGCAATTCCGGATTGTTGAAAAAGCCTCCGGGTCGGCCCAGTTCGTCCACCACATTGGCCGTTCCCACCCTGAGGGCTTCTTTGAGGCCCTTACCCACAGTATCTGTACTCAATTCCTCCTCTTGAGGTTGGGAGGAGAACTTTTCCAGGGCCTGTTTACCTTTTTCCAGCCAGCTTTGGGCCTTTATGCCGGAAGGAGCAAAACAAAAAAGAGCTGTGAGGCACATCAAATAGCCGGCGTATCGGATGTTCATGTCCATCTCCTTATAATACTTTAAGGAAAATTGGCGATCAGTTCTCTCCTAGCCATTTTGGCCGTGTATTCAAGTAGGTACGCCCGGGTGTCCTGCGGTTGTGGCCACTGGTTCCGCAATCTTTGTCCTTTCGAAGCTTGCTGGAGGGTGCTAATCTTTACGGTATTTCAGGATCGGAATTTGCTTTTGCATCCGCGAGAATACACGGGTAGAGTTTTGTGTGTCAAGAATAAGGGCCTCTCAACTGAAAAGAGGGACATCATGATTGAAGAGATACGGCCTGATTTTTTTCGTGTTGAAATTCCATTACCGAACAGCCCACTTAAATTCCTCAATTCTTATGTGATTCGATCTTCGGGCAGAAACTTGATTATCGATACGGGACTAAACAGAAAAGAATGTCTCGATGCAATGCAGTACGGATTGCGCCAAATCAACGTCGATCTTGCAAAAACAGATTTTTTCATCACTCATCTACATGCCGACCACTTTGCACTGGTATCGCAACTCGCAAAGGATACCAGCAGTGTTTTTTTTAACAGAACTGAAACCGAGTTGGTCGAGGCCTCTGGATGGTGGGAGCACATGATTTATTATGCTGCGAAGAATGGCTTTCCTGAAAATGAACTACAGGAGGCCATTGACTCACATCCAGGCAAGAAATTCAGCTCCGAGTGGATTCCCGAAATCAGTATTTTGCAAGATGGAGACCTGATTTCTGCCGGAGATTTTTGTTTCAGCTGTATTAGTACCCCAGGCCATAGCATGGGGCACACTTGTCTTTATGAACCGCATGAGAAAATCCTTGTGGCAGGAGATCATATCTTGGTTGATATTACGCCGAATATCCAGTGCTGGAGAGATGATCAAAACCCACTCCAAGATTATCTGACAAGTCTTGACAAAGTGAATGATATGGAGATCAACCTAGTCTTGCCGGGT
Source organism: uncultured Desulfobacterales bacterium (assembly GCA_964413125.1). Lineage (GTDB taxonomy): Bacteria > Desulfobacterota > DSM-4660 > Desulfatiglandales > HGW-15 > JAIPEI01. The sequence continues at coordinate 23,463 of CAYPSZ010000242.1, read as the reverse complement.
CATCGGAGGCTCATCACGCATCATAAGAAAAGAATCGCAGAGCTGAAAGATCACCACAAAACACGGCTTAATGAAGTCCTTTCCATCCTCTCAAAAGGGCCTCAGACTGCTTTTGAAGTGGCATCTCGAATGACATGGGACCTTCACTGTAATTCCTGGGAGGACTTCCCCCAGGCACAGAAATGGTTTGCCACCGGCGAAGCCATTGCACACCTACGGTATTTGGAGAAAAAGGGGTTCATCATAAGAAAGAGTATGGGCGGGGTTTATGCTTTTACCCTGAATGGTCTGCCCGCCGGAGGAGTCCTACCAAGTTGATGTCAATTGCACCGTCTACTACTGATATGCACCCGTTTGCCACATATGGTTTCAGTGGCCCGCCAAACATGGGAAGCCCTTCTATGACATTGAATCGTTCTATGAGAACCTTGGGATTTATGTTGACAGTGGCTATCGGCCTGTTGTTGTTGCCCACTCAAGGGCAGAATAGAGTGCAGGCCCGTGAGGGAAGCATCAACACTGTCTCTACTGAGGCTCCATCCCATCACAAGGATTTCCAGGACTGGCTGAAGTTGTTGCGCAGGGAGGCTCGCGAGCAAGGCATCTCCGATGCGATTCTGGACGAGGCACTACGCGATACCGTACCGTTGAATCGTGTGATCGAGCTCGACCGCCACCAGCCGGAATTCACCAAAACCTTCTGGACCTATCTTCGCCAACGCGTCAGTGAAACGAGGAGAAAACGCGGACAATCGCTGTTGGCAAAGCATCGCAACCTGCTGGATGAAATCCATGCTGAATACGGCGTTCCACCCCGTTATCTGGTCGCCCTTTGGGGACTTGAGACGAACTTCGGCCATGACTTGGGAAGTTTCCGTGTGATCCACGCACTTGCGACGCTGGCCTACGACAACAGGCGCCCCCATTTTTTCCGGGCTGAGCTTCTGGATGCATTACGAATTATCGAACAAGGCCACATAACGCCTGATGCAATGATGGGCTCCTGGGCCGGCGCCACGGGCCACATGCAGTTCATGCCATCCACATTCATCGGCCATGCCGTAGATTACACCGGAAACGGCCGAAAGGATATCTGGGGGGACCTGCCGGACGCTTTTGCCTCTGCGGCAAACTTCCTATCCAATATGGGTTGGCGTCCGGGAGAAACATGGGGTCGTGAGGTTCGACTTCCGGACAATTTTGATCTGAAGCTTGCCTCCATGGAGACGAAAAAACCGCTGGAGGATTGGTCTGCACTCGGCGTACGGCGGATCGATAGCTTGGCTTTGCCGCACGCGGATATGGAGGGCTCTATAGTGCTTCCGCAGGGTCATAGAGGTCCGGCGTTCTTGGTCTACAACAACTTCCGCGTTATCATGCGCTGGAATAACTCCATCAACTACGCAATCTCCGTTGGACATCTTGCAGACCGAATCGCCGGACTGCCGCCGATTGCGACTGGTCGAGATGCTGATCATGAACCCTTATCATTACAAGACATTAAGGAAATACAGCATTTACTCAACCTCCTGGGCTTTGAAGCCGGATTGATAGACGGCTTACCTGGTCCCTTTACGCAGGCCGCGATCCGCGCCTTTCAGGAGAGGCATTCCTTGCCGCCGGACGGTTACCCTACACTCGCTCTGCTGAAACGTCTGCGGGCGCTGGTGGAAGCTCCATCAAGGATAAAGGAATGAGGAGGCACCATGGAAACGGGTGCGCAAAGGGGATTGATGAAGACCGAGTTATGCCGGAACTCCTGGAGCCTGATCCTTGTTCATTGTCAAGGATTACTCCAGGATGCCTGCAAATTCATAAGCGGCCGAATGTGCTGATACGATAAATGTGCTTTCTGCAGGGTATACAGCCAAGCCCCGGCGCAGGCCGGGGCCGGTAAAGACTAAAAGTCGCAATGTTCTCCTGAAGGAATCCCCCACCAGTCCTGCTCCTGGGTCTTTTTCAGGGCTTCCTCTTCACACTTCCTGTATCCACTCCAGGAATATAGGGTGTGGTCCCAGTTCTTATACATGGTGTCGTGTTTCCAGAACTCCGAACGCTCTGCGGCTGTGCCGCAGCCGGCCAGGAACAGGCCAAGAACCGCCAAAACGAGCATTTTCCTAATCATGAAGATGCTCCTCCTTTCTTTGAGTTACCAGATGGTTCAACATTAAATTAATAAACGGAAACATTCGCACATGGGTACAGCTTACCTCAAACCACTCTTCAATGGAAGCTTTATTTGCCGCTTGCATTCCAAACCCGATTAAAAGCGGCCGAATAAGACTTCCCTCAGGTAGTCTCAAGGGCTACGGCCATGGAAACACCACCGCCGCCGCACAGGGTTGCCAGGCCGAGTGACTTTCCTCGTTTTCTCATGGCGTAAAGAAGGGTGACCATGATGCGCACGCCCGTACATCCCACAGGGTGTCCCAGACCTATACCTGAACCGTTTACATTGGTCTTTTCCCTATCCAGCCCGAGTTCCCTTTCGCAGCCTATGTATTGCGCCGCAAAGGCCTCGTTTACCTCCACGAGTTCAAAGTCTTCCACTTTCAACCCGGATCGAGCCAGCAGGTCGTTAACAGCGGGAACCGGGCTGAGCCCCATCACCGAAGGATGACATGCCCCCCTTCCCACGGCCCGGATCCGTGCCAGAGGTTCAAGTCCAAGTTCCGCCGCCTTTTCAGCCGACATTATCACCATGCCTGCGGACCCGTCATTAATTCCCGATGAATTGCCGGCGGTAACCTTGCCGATCTTTGGCACAAACGCCGGGGTGAGTCGGGCCAGGTCCTCGGATGTGAGCCCGGGACGGAAGTGCTCGTCCTTATCAAAGGTCAATGGATCCTTCTTTTTCCGGGGGACCATGACTGAAACTATCTCATCTTTGAAATCACCGTCCTTTGTGGCCCTCTCCACGTTATTGTGACTTCTGAGGGCGACCTCGTCCATGTCTTCACGGCTGATATTGTGGAGCTGCGCCACGATCTCCGCCGTCTGCCCCATAATGTATGGCTTGCCTTTAAACAGTTCCAGGGGCATTCCCTCCTTGACAGGTCCTTCCTCGGGGTGGGGAATCAGATGGGAACCACAGTGAAGGGCATGAATCATGGTGTCGACGAAAGTGTGGTCCTGAAGGCGGCATCCCCACCGTGCATTGGGCACGGAATAAGGAACTCCGGACATGTGCTCGGTGCCCCCGGCCAGGATGATGTCGGCCAAACCGGCCTGAATCATGGCCATCCCCGATATAACAGCCTCCATGGCTGAAGTGCAGACCCGGTTTATGGTGACCGCGGTGACCTTCTCGGGAAACCCGGCCAGAAGCCAGCCTACTCGAGCCACATTAAGAGCGTCCGCAGGTTCCAGACAGCAACCGTAACGAACATCGTCCACCTGCTCAGGCTGGATACCGGCCCTCTTAACCGCCTCCTTCATGGTAACAGCGGCAAGTTCGGCCGCGTTGACTTCGCGAAGAGACCCCCCGAAGGCCCCAATGGCCGTCCGGCAAGCAGATACAATTACTACATCTTTCATGATCTCACCTCATTTATTCATTTTATACATTTAAGGCGAATTGGAAAAAAACCTGTCCACGGCCTAATGAGCGACTTCACGAACTTTCGGTGCCACGTGAATGCCTGAATAAGAAATGAATGGCTATTCATTTGCTCCCATGGTATAATCTAAACATGTTGCCGTGTAAAGGGAAAATCCAGAGTCACCCATATCTCACCTTGATCCTCATAGAGCATAAACGCCACAGGAGAAACTTTTTTTGAGCACTGAAACAGTTAATACAAAGACAAATTCATCGGAAATAAGGGCCGTCCTCTTCGATTTCGGCGGCGTGCTTGCAGAAGAGGGCTTCAAAGAAGGCCTCCTCGCAATCGGGCGGCTAAGCGGCGCGGACCCGGAGGCCATGGCCCGGGCGGGATTCCAACTGGTCCACCGGACCGGGTATGTTACCGGCCGGGGCAGCGAGGCATCCTTCTGGAAAGCCTTGCGCAGGGAAGCCGGCGCCGTTGGAAAAGATGAGGATCTTCGCCGTGAGATCCTTTCCCGTTTTGTCGTCCGCCCATGGATGATACGAATTGTCGACAAGCTCCGTGAACAAGACCTGGTGTTGGGCATCCTGAGCGATCAGACCCAGTGGCTGGATGAGCTGGATCGGGAGCATGATATTTTCCGGCACTTCCGCTACGTGTTCAACAGCTATCATACAGGCGTGAGCAAGCGTGACCCCGTTGCCTTTGAGCGGGCAGCCGGGCGCATGGGCCTTCCAGCCCATAGCATACTGTTCGTGGACGACGATCCCGGAAATGTATCAAGGGCCCGTGAGCGGGGAATGAAAACCATCCTGTACAAAGACAAGAGAGGCTTTCTAAACGAACTGCCATCATTAAACCTGCGCTAGCTCCGCAAAGGGATGATCAATCCGAAGAAGGGGACCATATACATGGCCGCCAGAACCACCGCCGGACCCGTGGCAACGGCGATGGCGCCGGGCTTCTGATGAATCATTGTGTGTTTTTCTCAATTCTTTCGGCCAGCAGGAAGGCATCCGGTTCAAGACGAGCAAATATTACGGCGCCGGGACAAGGCGCAACCAGTTTTCTGGAGTACTCGCAGCCGATGACCTGGAAAAGCTCCAGGCAGCAGGAGCAAAGGTGGGCGCTCCTCTCAATGGAGTATGGGACCACCCTCTCCCCGTCCCTCACAAAAAACCTGGGCCGTACAAAGTTGGCATGGTTGGCGGTGTGCACCAGAAAAAGGTCGTCGTAGTGGTCCACGTGGGAACCCAGCCGGCGCGCCCATCGAACCTGGATCCTCTTCTCGGTTTTTTCCGCTCGGAACCACTCCGAAGGAACTCTCTTAACAAAGGCCGGATCCGCCACCATGGTCTCCATTTCCCGGCGAGGGGCGTATTGCGGGGGTCTGAAGCCTGTATGGGAGATCCGTCCAGCCAGGTACTCCTCGTAACCTTCCACTGCAAAGGAACTCACGATCAAGAAGAGGCCGTTCCGGGCGGAATTCCGGTACCAACTGCCTTGCCTGCGACAGGTGTCCCCCCACACCTCCGGAGAAACACTGGAGATACGGTTTATCTCATCCAGCGGTGTGCAGACCACTCCCTTGGCAGACTTGATCCTTACACCCCGGGAAGCCAGATCTTCACGCAAGCGGGCCTCGTTTTCAGGTCTCATCCAGTATACATACTTCTCATAGGTTTTTTTATGCATTGAATCACCCTTTGTTATAGTTCATCGTAAATGAATTGATACTTCTTCGTGTTCTTAATCTTGCCCTTGCTCTTGCTCCAATTATATGGATTCGAGCAGGAGCAAGATTAAGAGCAAGAGCAAGAAAAATGGTATCAATTCATTTGCGACGGTGAAGGATAAAAGATAAAGGCTGAAGATGAAAGCTCAAATCCGAAGGCTGAAGGAATCTCCACAGGGAAGGAGTAAATTTGGTTACCTTCTCCGGGTGTGCGGCTCCGGGTCTGGAGAAAAACTTCTTTGCATTTTGGGTTGGCTGTTATATCGTGCCTGACATAACGCCAAAGGGAATTTTGGCATTTACAGGAAAGGTTTTTCAGGCCTTTGTTCTTCAAGCTCAAAACCGTCGAAGAGATCCTGCAAATCATAGCCGGCCTTCCTTCAGTCCGCGATGATGTTACGGCGCCGTTGTCCTCTGCACTGGGCCGCATTCTGGCCCGGGACATAACCTCTCCTGAAGCACTCCCGGGATTTTCCCGGTCCTCGATGGACGGATTCGCGGTGAGGGCAAAGGATACCTACGGCGCAACAGAGAGCCTGCCCGCACTATTGGAGGTGGCGGGAGAGGTCCTCATGGGCGCCCCGCCCTCCGACGGCATAGGTCCGGGCCAGGCCTTCCGCATAGCCACGGGCGGCATGCTTCCCCCCGGAGCCGACGCCGTGGTCATGGTGGAGCATTCTCAGCTCCTGGACGAAAACACAGTCGAGGTGGCCCGCGCTGTTTCTCCCCTGGAAAACGTCATCGGCCCCGAGGACGACATTTCAAAAGACCGGCTGGTGCTATCGGCCGGAACCAGACTTCGCCCCCAGGAAGTGGGAGTACTTGCAGGCCTGGGCATCTCCGAGGTGCGGGTAATCCGTCCTCCAAAAGTGGCGGTTCTCTCCACGGGCGACGAAGTGGTTCCCATGGAGAGGACTCCCGGCCCGGGACAGGTCCGTGACATCAACACCCACACCTTGTCCGCGTTTTGTGCGGGTATGGGGGCCTCACACCTGGGACTGGGCCTTGTCCCTGACCTCTTTGACAGTCTTCAGGAATGCTTGCTTGAGGGACTCGAGAAAGCGGATTCCGTGTGGGTCTCCGGGGGAAGCTCCGTGGGCACCAGGGATCTCACGGTACGGGTTCTGGAGTCCGTCAAAGGAATGGAGATCCTTGCCCACGGCGTATCCATCAGCCCGGGAAAACCCACCATCCTTGCTCGACGAGGCCTTTGCACTGTCTGGGGACTGCCGGGACACGTCGCCTCGGCTCTGGTGGTGGCTGAAGTGATTCTCAGGCCTTTCCTGCTGAGAATTTCCGGAGAGCAGGAGCGATTTCCGGAGCTACGTCCGAGTGTCCAAGCTGAACTCGGCCGAAATATCGAGTCCGCTCAGGGGCGGGACGATTTTATCCGTGTGAGGCTCTCAAAAGAGAACGGCCGGCTCATCGCGAATCCCCTATTCGGCAAATCCGGACTCATCTCCCCACTCCTCGAGGCGGACGGACTCGTAAGGGTTGACAGGTTCACCGAAGGGCTCTACAGGGGGGACACGGTTACGGTGCGGTTGTTGGGAGGGTGATTTTACAGCGGAGAAACCATTGAAACGAAACGTCTACCTAGCCATGAAATCCCTTGAAGAAGCCAAAGACCTGTTTCTGGGCCGATTCGGAGGGGACAGAAGGACCGCCCCCGAGGAAGTGTCTGTCGAAGAAGCCCTGGGTCGTGTCACTGCGGAACCCATTTTTGCAAGAATGTCAGCGCCCACTGAGCACTGCGCCGCCATGGACGGTGTCGCCGTGCGAGCGTTTGATACTTACGGAACTACGGAAAGAGATCCCATGATCCTTGAATTGGGCAGGGAAGCGCTCTGGATAAACACCGGTCAGACCATGCCGCAGGGCTTTGATGCCGTGATTATGGTGGAAAAACTCCATCAGCCTGACGATAAGGTGGTGGAGATCCGAGCGCCCGCCCATCCCTGGCAGCACGTACGCAAGGTGGGAGAGGACATTGTAGCCACACAGCTCCTGCTTTCCCGTGACCACAGGATACGGCCGGTTGACCTGGGTGCACTCATATCCGGCGGGGTCTTTTCCGTAACCGTGTGGAAACGGCCTTTAGCGGCGATTCTGCCCACCGGGTCCGAGTTGGTGCATCACAAAGACCTGCCGGATCACAGACACCTGGAACCCGGCCGGATCATCGAGTACAACTCAATTATCCTCTCCGGGCTTGTCCGTGACTGCGGGGCTGTTCCCGAGATATACGACATCATCCAGGACCGGGAGGAAAATATCATTGATACCGTGCAGGAGGCCGTCCGTTCCGATGCCGACATCGTCATAGTCAACGCGGGCTCTTCTGCCGGAGGCAAGGACTATACGGCTCACGTAGTCCGCGAACTCGGAGAGATTCTTGTCCACGGTGTCGCCATGATGCCTGGAAAACCCACCATTCTGGGCGTGGTGGAGGGCAAGCCGGTTGTCGGAAATCCAGGGTTCACGGTCTCGGCCGTCCTTTCGTTTGAACAGTTCGTCCGGCCCGTTCTCCTGGGCCTTCAGGGTATATCCCCTCCCCCCCCCTCCATTATCCGCGTCAGCCCTTCAAGGGACATCCCTTCAAAACCGGGGGTTGATGAATTCATCAGGGTGAATATCGGGCGCATAGGTGATCGGGCCGTGGCCACACCGCTCCCAAGGGCGGCGGGTTCCGTCACCTCCCTGACCCGGGCCGAGGGAATCCTCAGGATCCCGGCACTGTCGGAAGGTGTGGGCCGCGACGAGGAGGTGGAGGCCGAACTGCTTGTGCCGGAGGAAGAACTCGACCGTACCGTTCTAATAATCGGCAGCCATGACATCACTGTTGATCTGCTGGCGGATGAGATCCGGCGGATGGGGAGGGATGTACGCGTCTCCTCGGGAAACGTGGGCAGCCTGGGAGGTCTCATGGCGGTCCGCAAAGGAAACGCCCACCTGTGCGGTACGCATCTTCTTGACCCGGAGAGCGGCGACTACAATATTCCCTACATCAAGAAGTACCTTAAGGGGCTTCCCGTTTCCCTTTTCCACATGGTGGGTCGCGAGCAGGGGCTCATAGTGGCAAAAGGCAACCCCAAAGGCATTCGTGATCTAGAGGACCTGGCCGGAGCGGATGTGAAGTTCATAAACAGACAGGCGGGCTCGGGCACGCGCGTCCTGCTTGACTATCAGTTGGAACGATCGGGGATAGAAAAGTCATCCATAATTGGATATGAATACGAAGAATATACCCACATGGCCGTGGCGGTGGCCGTTTTGAGCGGAGCTGTGGACTGCGGCATGGGCATCCTGGCGGCTGCACGGGCTCTGGACCTTGATTTTGTGCCGTTGGTCAAAGAGCAGTACGAACTGGTAATCCCCAGACATTACGTTGATATCCCTAAAATAAAGCTGCTTTTAAGGACAATAAGTTCGCCGGAATTTCGTGAAAGAGTCTGCAATCTGGGAGGTTATGACCCTTCCAACAGTGGAGAGCTTCGCATCGAGATAGACTGAAACGGTCCATTTTCTTTGCCTATACCTTGAAAAGGCTTTAGAAGTCCGCTCAATAAATCGGCCGGCGGCCTCCGGGGTATTATCAGACTGCAAGGGTCTTTTATAGTGGCTGCACAGCGGCTCTTACGGAAGAGAGGAGAGGCACTGATATGGTTGACCTCAAATTAAGATCCAGACAGTGGATTGTAAATAATCACGGCGATATTGTTATGGGGGAAGGACGGAAAAAAATATTAGAAACCATTGAAAAGACGGGATCTATAAACAAAGCCTCCAAAGCCTTGAAAATGTCCTATAAAGGTGTGTGGAGCAGAATAAGGGCCACGGAAAACCATTTAAAAGCCCGGCTCGTCCAGTCCGACGGCAAAAGAGGCTCCTGCCTGACTGAAGAAGGAAGGGCTCTCCTACACAAGTACTCCCGGCTCAAGGCGGAATGCCTGGAAGCGGACGACCAAATCTTTCAGGCCATTTTCCGGTAGCCCCCATGGAACAATCAACACCTCCTCTTGTGGCCTTAGTAGGCCTCTCCGGTTCCGGCAAGACCACTTTGCTGGTGCGGCTGATCCCCGAAATACGAAGATACGGTATCCGTGTGGGGACCATCAAGCATCACCCCCACGAAACTGAAATCGACGTTCCTGGAAAGGACACCTGGCTTCACCGACGGGCCGGTGCGTCCGTGACTATTCTCTCAACACCGTCCGTTTTCACCATGACCCGGGACTCCGGGCACGACCGGTCTCCTTTTGAGCTGGCATGCCTCATGTCGGACATGGACCTGGTGCTGGCCGAAGGTTACAAGAGGCATCAGGTCCCCAAGATCGAGGTCCATCGCTCTGATTTGTCGGCGGAATTCCTGTGTCCGGATGATCCGTTTCTCATCGCCCTGATCACCGAAGGGGACTTCCCTGAAATTCATGTCCCGATATTCAAGCCCGATGACATTCCGGGTCTTGCCCGATTTATTCTTCGCCGCTTCCGCCTCTCATTGTGAGAGCCTGCTCTGAGTCGTCCATTGCCTGCCTTTCCCTGCCAGATTGTTCTTGCAAGAGCACCTCGGGAATATTAATAGTATAGGATGATTTAAGAACCGTAAAATAAACCACTGAACGTGAATGAGAGTTATAGTAATGATCCTTATATCAACCCAAACCGTACTGCTCCCCACCGGGGCCCTGGGAACCGGAATCGGCGCCGACATCATCCAGATGGTGGCACAGGCAGGACTGCTGGTGAAACTGGTCATGCTTCTCCTGCTGCTCATGTCTGTGATTTCCTGGGCCATCATATTCATGAAGTGGCGTATGTTCAGGAAGGCCAGAGACGAATCCGACGTTTTTTTGGAGCGGTTCTGGGAGGGAACGGAGTTCGGAAAACTCCTGAACGAATCCGCGGAACTGGGTGCCAGCCCCATTGCCCAGCTCTTCCGGGCGGGGTACGCTGAGTTCAGACGCGCCCGCAAGCTGCAGAATCCCTCTTCCGGCGATGGGAGGGAAGCGATTCAGCCCGTGCTCTTCCAAGTGGAGCGGGCACTTAGGAGGGCCGCAGTTCAGCAGAGCAATCGCATGGAGAGCACCGTTCCATTTCTGGCCACCACCGGGAACACCGCGCCCTTCATAGGTTTGTTCGGTACGGTGTGGGGCATTATGCAATCCTTTCACGGAATAGGCCTTAGAGGATCGGCCAACCTGGCCGTGGTAGCGCCTGGAATATCTGAAGCGCTTGTAGCAACCGCAGCAGGACTTGCCGCGGCCATCCCGGCGGTTGTCGGCTTCAACTATTTCAGCAGGAGGATCGCTTTGTTCACTTCTGAGATGGACACTTTCTCAAATGATCTGCTGAGCGTCATCGAACGCCAGCATCTCAAACAACAGGCATTGTCCCAGGAACGATGAGGAGTCTGCCTCCATGATGGTCAACGGTACCGGAAAGCGGCTCATGTCCGATATCAATGTCGTCCCATTTGTGGACGTCATGCTGGTTCTTCTCATCATCTTCATGGTTGCAGCTCCCATGATGATGGAAGGCGTGGAAGTAGACCTCCCCCAGACCACCGCCAAGAGCATCAAGACCGAAGAAGAGCCGCTGTTCCTATCCATCAACAAAGAGGGTGAAATCTTTTTGGAAGAATACCGCATGAACCTGGATGAACTGGAGCGCAGGATACAAACCATTTCCAAGTACAGGCGCGACAAGGGTATCCTCTTGAGGGCGGACCGGGACGTGCCATATGGTTTCGTCATTCAGGTGATTTCGAGGGTCAAGAGAGCCGGCATTGAAAAACTGGGTATGGTCACGGAGCCGGACTCCTGATCAGGAATTGGTGAAGCATGTCTCCAACATGGGAAAACATGGAAGACTTTGATGCGGGCAGGATGCGGTGGAGTCCTGTGATAACACTCTCCCTCCTTTTCCACGCCGCTCTGCTCTCTTTGATTTTTTTTGTGCCGGACTCCCTTTCCAACCGCATGCCCGGAATGGCGGACGTGGTATACGAAGTCCAACTGGTTGACCTGCCCGGACCTCCGGCCGGAGTAACGGACAGTGTGACCGCGGTCCAAGAGGAAACCCCGGCCTCGCCTCCGGCGCAGAAAGAGGAGCCCCAAAGACCCGCCATCGTAAAGACACCGGAACCGACAAAACGAATCACGGAGATCGAGAGGGAAAAGAAACCTGTTGTGGTGGCCAAAAAGACAATCAAGAGCGAAACCACTCCTTTGAAGAAGCCGGAGGTTTCTCCTTCCGAACTCATCGACCGGGCCATTTCTCGAATAGACCGGCAGGTCAAATCCGAGGAAGCCCCAAGGCCGGCCCCTGAGACCAAAACCACCCACCTGGAACGCGCCCTGGCCGACATAGCGTCCAAATCCGCCAAACAGTCCGGCCCGGCACAAGGCGGCCCCGGGCGGGGACGAGGGGGTGGCCTATTTGGCACGGCCATGCAGATTTACCAGGCCAGGGTCCACGAACATATCGCCGGAAACTGGTCTTACCCGGCGGCCCTTCAGCTCCGCGGAAATCCCGAGGCCACGATTCTTCTCGTGGTCCAGCGGGACGGCACAATCACCTCCAGCCGCTTTGTGAAGCGCTCCGCCAACTCGGTTTTCGACGAATCGGTACTTAGAGCTGTGAAGCGGTCTGATCCATTGCCCCCTTTTCCTGATTCCTATAGAAAGAGTCATGAAGAAATCCAAATTCGATTTACTCTCAAAGAACTGGAGCTTGGCTAGCCTGTTGCTCCTGTGTGCTGTTTTCTGGGCATCAACAACCCTGCTCCCCGGCCCTGCCGCGGCCAGGATCTTTATCGACATAAACGCGCCTTCCATCCAGCGGCTTCAAATCGCCATACCGCAATTCACGCCCAAAGCCGCCGAGGTTTCGCCGGGTTTCGGAGCTGAACTCGCGGAAGTGGTGGCAAACGACCTGGAGCTGAGCGGATACTTTGTGGCCGTGGACAAAGAGGCCTTTCTACCGGGCGCGGTGGAAGGCATCACCCGGGACGCCATCCGTTTCAGGGACTGGTCCTTGATCGGCGCCGAGTTGCTGTTAACATGCACCTACAACGCCATAGGCCGGAGCCTGGAACTGGAGGTCCGCCTCTACGATGTTTTCCGGGCGAGACTGGTCTACACAAAACGCCTTCTTGGAAGACAACCTGAGCACCGCAACCTGGTCCACCGGTTGAGCAATGAAATAATTTACTTTTTGACCGGGGAAAAAGGCATGTTCCTTTCCAGGCTGGCCTACGTCAACCGTACCCGGGAAAACAATGAGGACTACAAAGAACTGATTGTCGCTGATGTGGACGGCCACAACCAGAAACAGCTTACATTCGACAAGAGCATAACTCTACTGCCCCGTTGGTCCCCTGACGGAAACAGGCTTTTATATGTCTCTTACAAAGAAGGCGGCCCCATGCTCTACCTCAGGGATCTAACCAAAGGTTCGGACCGTCGTGTCTCAGGCCGCACAGGGCTCAATATAGGCGCGGACTGGGCCCCGGGGGGAGAGACGATAGCCTTGACCCTGAGCCACGGTGACAACCCGGATATCTACACCATGGACCTTGAAGGAAACATCCTTGACCGCCTGACAAATCACTGGAGTATTGACGTGTCTCCGGTCTTTTCCCCGGACGGCCGGAAAATCGCCTTTGTGTCAAACCGCTCCGGGTCTCCCCAGATCTACATCAAGGACCTGGAAAGCGGCGGAATACGGCGTCTTACCTACGAGGGCAGGTACAACACCTCCCCCTCCTGGTCCAGTCTGAATCGGATTGCATTCACCGGCATGGCCGAGGGCAGATTCGACATTTACACGATCAACGAGGATGGAACAGGCCTGCAGAACCTTACCCAGGGCCTGGGCAACAATGAAGACCCGTGCTGGTCTCAGGACGGCAGGTACATTGCGTTCAGTTCCAACAGGGAGGGCCGGTACCACATTTACCTGATGACCGCTGCGGGGCGAAACCAGCGAAGGGTTACCTTCCAGCCCGGAGAACAGAGTTCTCCGAGCTGGTCCCCTTATTGAGGAGCCTTTACGAGTATCGGCAAACAGCCCGGGAACCGAACCTCCGATGCATGCAAAAAAGTTGGTGACCGGTTCCTTATCTTCTTGAATCCCAGGAAGGAAGGTGATAAAAATAGGAGACTTTTAATGCGGCATTGACACCCGGTTCATTTTTCAAAACACTTAACGCCAATAAATTCTTTGTGAGGAGGGATATTAAGGATGAAAAAGAGAGCATCGTTTGTATGGATGGTACTGGTTATTGCTTGTGCCTCGCTCTTGGTGATGACCTCGTGCGCCAAGAAGCAAATCGCCGTTGACGAACCCGAGGTCAAGACACCGCCCCCGGCCGCTCCTGTGAAAGAAAAGGCGCCGCCCCCAACGGATGAAGCTGCTGCGGAACTGGAACGGAAGCGGCAAGCGGAACTGGAAGCCCTCCGCCAAAAACAACTGGAGATCGAGGCCTTTGAATCAGTCAACATCTACTTTGATTTTGACAGGTCGGAAATCAAGCCCGAGGCGCAAATAGTACTGAAGAACAAGGCCAGGTGGCTCAAAGAAAACCCTGAGTACTCAGTGAGGATCGAAGGGCATTGCGACGAGCGCGGAACAAACGAGTACAACCTGGCCCTGGGTGAGCGCCGGGCCAAGGCGGCTGCGGATTTCCTCATAAGCCTGGGAATCTCTCCAGGCAGGATCAGGACCATCAGTTACGGTGAGGAGAGGCCGGCCGACCCGCGTAGCAACGAGGAGGCATGGGCCAGGAACCGCAGGGATGAATTCAAGCTGTTTAGATGATTCCGTTTCCTTGAAAGATATTTCAGAACTAATCAACGCCTGGTTTGAGCGTGCCGGATTCTGATGATTCGCCCTTTACCCTCATTCATGTGAAAGGGCGAGGCACGCAAGGGACTGATCCAGAGCCGGGCATGACATTGGATTGCCGTGGTGCCGGTCACCCGGGTTGACCGGCATCACGGTAAGGTGTTGACTGTTATTATTCGGGATAGTGAGATCCATGTCTAAAATTTGTAAATCGCTCTTTTTGATCTTACTCTTGCTCGCAGCCTCCTCGTGCGTACATGATCGCGAAATGGCCTATTTTAACGAACAGATAGCGTCCCTGAACAGAAAGGTCTCCGACCTGCAGGAGACCGCAGGAAGCGATCTAAAATCAAGGCTCGAGACCATCCAGGCGAACCAGGCCCGAACTCGTTTGGAAATCAATCAGCTCCAGACCGAAGTGAGCTCGATTTCAGGTCGTACCGAGGATAACGAGCACATCCTCAGGAGAATAGTGGAGCAGGACCTCAGTCAACAGGACACAATGAAGGCGCGCATCGAAGAGTTGACCGAACGACTCGAGACCCTAGATCGGCTGGTTCTCCACCAACAGCAATACCTCGGGCTGAAGCCTCCCGAGGTGCTCGAGCCGTCTGAACCGCCGCCGCCCGGGGATGCTCCAGCGGAGGCTTCACCGCCCCATGCGCCGCCGCCGCCGCCACCTGCACCGTACGTACCCATGCCCACCGGTGAAATCGAGCTCTACGATTATGCGCTCAGGCTTCACCGCGAGGGAAAGCATGAGGAGGCCCGCGGCGCTTTCAAGCATTTCCTGGAGCAATTCCCCAAATCGGACCGCATTGACAACGCCCATTTCTGGATCGCAGAAACCCACATGTCGGAACAGCAGTATGAGCAGGCGATCTTGGCCTATCAAAACGTCATAAAGGACTTTCCCAAGGGGAACAAGGCGGCCAATGCAATGTACCGCCAGGCCCTGGCGTTCTTGGAGATCAAGGACAAGACCAGCGCGCGTCTTCTGCTCAACAAGGTCGTAAAGGATTACCCCGGCACAAACGACGCTGAACTGGCCAAAAGAAAACTGGACTCCCTTTAGCGCTAAAGGCCTTTACAGCCCTCCCCCCTCACCTGCCTGCAGTACCCAAGGCGGGCCCCTGCCCGCAAACCGATCTTTGTTCCGGCGTTTTCTTGTTTTTCACCTTCTCAGGGGTAATTCCCTTAATCGGCGCCCTGGGTCGAGACTTAGTCTCCATCCTGCACAGGGGCCTCGGACCCGGCCCTGTGGATAACGAACTTCTCGTAAGCCGCCACAATGTCCCGGCGACTTATGACGCCCACAACCTTGCGTGTCTCTGTCCCGTCCACGACCGGCAAAATGGCGTAATCCCCCTGGCTTATGCGGCTCAAAGCCATGAATAGACTATCATCAGGCGTTACGGTAACCACGTGTTTTGTTGCCAAGTCTACGGCTCTAAGGGCCTTGAACTGATCCGTCACCAGGTGATTCTCAATGTCCGAAAAGGATACCATACCTGAAAGCCGATCATTGGGACCAACCAGGGGGAAACTCCGATGCTTGCTGTAGAGAAAGAGGTCCCGGAGTTCCTGTGCGGGCATGTCCTCCGATATGGTCCTGCTCTTGGTGTTCATGGCGTCACTGACCCGCATGTTCTTGAGCTGGGACACCTCCCTGTCCGAATCCACATTAATCCTGCGGAGTCCCGACTTGATGGCATCCACCCGCTGGTTGTAGTGCTGAATCACCTCCCGCCTGTCCAGCATCCCCAGGAGTACACGGGGATCATCCTCCCTGACCACAGGGATCCGCTGGATGTTTCTGATGGTGAACTTCTTCAGGACCTCGTTAAGGTCCTCGGAAGGAGTAGTGGAGATAATCTCGGGCGTTGCTATGTCCTTCATTAAAACAAGGTCGCCGATCTCCTGGGTGAAAAGCACGCTTCTAATGTCGTTTATGGAAAATATTCCTGTGAGTTTCTTGTCTGCATCTACCACGGGAAAGTAGTGCTGCCGGGTTGAGCTGAAGACCTTGCGGAATTCATTGAAAGTCATTCCTTCAGGGATCATCTGCACCTTTCTGACCTGGGGCATGAGTTCCTTGACCCTTATGGTACCCAAGACGTCTACAAAAAAATCCCCCAGGTGTGCGTTGGACTCCACCCTGGATGAGACCTGGTTCTGGAAAATGTTCCATTTCCGGGAGATCAGGTACGCCAGGGAGCACACAAGGAGGCTGGGGAGTAAGAGTTGATAGGAATTTGTCATTTCGCTGACAAAAATGATTGTGGATATGGGAGCGTTGGACACGGCCGTAAAGAATCCGGCCATGCCTACGATCACAAAGGCGCCCGGCTGAGTCACCACCCCCGGCAAGATCGTATGAAAAACACGGCCCACAGCCCCCCCAAGAGCGCCGCCGATGACCACCGAAGGGCCGAAAACGCCGCCGCTCCCTCCGGACCCGATTGAAAACGACGTAGTCAGGATCTTTCCAAAGGCAAGCCCGAGAAGGAACAGGGTTGAAAGCTGGTTTTCCAGCGCCATCTGGGCGAACCCATATCCGAATGCCAGGGTTTGCGGAAGAAAAAACCCTATGACCCCTGTGCAAAGCCCTCCCAGTGCAGGCTTCAAGTGGTTTGGGATGTTTACTTTTTCTGCAAAGAAACGCTGCACTCCATAAAACGACTTCACATAAAGCGCCCCCCCGCCTGCGAGCACGAACGCAAGCACAGTGTATGGACCCAGTTCCAAGGGATTTTGGAAAACAAAATCCCGGGAATGGAACAAAGATCCCCAACCGAACACCAGACAGAAAAGACAATAGGCCACCACGGATGAAATGCCGGCGGGAATGATGACTTCGGATTCAAACTCCGGCTCCTTATAAAGGACTTCAGCCGCAAACAGCGCGCCTGCCAGAGGGGCCCGGAAAATACTGCCGACACCGGCTCCCATACCGGCCGCCAGCATTATCCGGCGATCCCTGTCGGAGAGACGGAGACGGGTGGCAAAAAAGGACCCGAACCCTGCACCTACCTGTGCGATGGGACCCTCCCTTCCCCCTGAGCCTCCGGATGTTATGGTCACGGCCGAAGCGAAAGTCTTTATTATGGGTATTCGCCCTCTGATGAACCCTCCACGATTGTGATAGGCGTCGATTGCCGCATCGGTGCCATGTCCCTCCGCTTCCGGTGCAAACGTATACACCAGCCAGCCGCTGATGACCCCGCCGATGGCGGGCAGAAACAAAAGCACCCACCGCCTGAAAGGGACCCCGGAAGGAGGAAACAGGTGGGTTTCGCCTGCGGGAGCGGGCGGTCGATACCCGGCCATGAGTTCCATAAACCCGTATAACCCGAGCTGGCACAGGTAGTGAAAAACAATTGAGCCGAGGCCGGCGATAATCCCGATGACCATATAATAAAACATTCGCTTCCCTGCCATACCGAAGCGGGGGTTGCGAAAAAGGTTTTGAATCATTTGTATCATTTGGTGTGCCCCCGGCAAGAAGGTGTGCCCGCCCCGATACCTTGACCTCACGCCGCAAGTCAAGGAGTTTTCTCGTTAAAAGGCATTGCATGTTAAGCATAAAAGGTTGAGAAGGCTTGGCTCTTGACTAGAGAGTTATCCTTGACTTTACCGTTTTCCGTGATTATATGTAGTTTATACTTAGAAATTAACATCTTAAGCCATCCAAGCTCACTGAAGCCCCTGTTGTACCAGGGATTGATGAGAGGTTCCGGCATCATAATTACAAAAATGCAAACGGTGTATTATAAGCTTAATGGAGCCGGCCATGCCACAGATAATGACCACGAAAGAGCTTGCTAAATACTTGAAATTACATGAAATAACAATATGCAAGTATGCCGCGGAAGGTAAAATTCCCGCCATTCGTATTGGAAGAGTATGGCGTTTCGACAAAGAGGCAATTGATAAATGGATCAGCGGTGAACTCAAGTATTAAATTGAAGTGACGGGTGAGACGCGCCATTGCACCTTCAAACCGGGTACAGGAGACAGTTATCGCGGTCGGCCTCGAATTCCGTCAGTGGTTTCTTCCATTCATGCCGAAGGTCCAGCGGATTTCTCCCCTGCTCCAGGGCGTTTCGAAGATCACGGCTTCCAAGGATTAGGTCAATGGGAAGGCGTTCGGTCTCGTATTCGTATGGGGGGTCCCGCCAGGCGAACCGGCTTTCGTTTTCCTGCAGAATGGCCCACAGCATGGTGAGGGACGCCAGGTAGGGCTGGAACATTTCCGGGTGCAACACGTGGATGAAAAAGCCGCGGCAGATCTGTTCCGCCCACTTGTGAAAGGTGGGTCTGAATGAAAAAGGCTGAAGGAAAGCTCCTCTTAAAGCCTCTTCCGGGACCATGGACAGGATCCGCTCCGGACGGAGGAAGGGTGAGCCAAAGATCTCAAAGGGACGGCACGTCCCCCTTCCTTCCGACACGTTGGTTCCTTCCCACAGGACTTGGCCGGGATACACAAGAGCCGTGTCCGG
Organism: uncultured Desulfobacterales bacterium; assembly: GCA_964413125.1. Taxonomy (GTDB): domain Bacteria; phylum Desulfobacterota; class DSM-4660; order Desulfatiglandales; family HGW-15; genus JAIPEI01. Next base: position 4,828 of record CAYPSZ010000242.1, on the reverse strand, counting down.
GCCGGGCATGTTGGGCGAAGGCATCACCCACCTGAGTCCTGTTTCCCGCCAGAGCATTCCGCGTCGCCAACCGCGCATTTTAACCACATCCAAGTCCACATCAAGGTCAAAGGACTTCTTGAAGAACAAGGCCAGTTCCCCCATTGTCATACCGTGTCTCATGGGAAGGGAGCCGGGTCCCACAAAAGAGTGCATATCCTGTGCGAGAACATTGCCCTCCACAGCCCTGCCCCCAACGGGATTCGGACGGTCCAGGACCACGATTCTGCGTCCGCAGGCTGCGGCCTCCCGCATGCAGTTTAGGAGAGTCGAAGGAAATGTGTAGACACGTGTTCCCACATCCTGCAAGTCCACCAGCAGGACGTCAATAAGCTCCAGCATCCCGGCGGAAGGTTTCCTCTGGTCGGCATACAGGCTGAAGATGGGAACGTCCAGACCTGAATGGTAGCCGTGATCAGTCTCCACCATGTTGTCCTGGTCTTCTCCTCCGTACCCGTGTTGAGGCCCGAAAATGGCTTGAAGACGACTCGGCAGTGTCCGGGCTATTACGGCGGCAGCCGGCCTAAGGCAGCTGTCCACCGAGGCCTGGTTGCAGAGTATGCCCAGACGAGCCCTGCGAAAGTTCTTCCAACCTTCATCTCGAAATGTATCCAGGCCGCTTGAAATACTCTTCACAGCCTTACCCCCTCGTGCATTTACAAAGATGATGCACGCTATCAGAACCCCCGGGAAGCGTCAACCCGGCCCCTGGAGGAACGACGACGCTTTGCTTTTTCTATGCTCTTTGCACTCCCGGCAAACGATGTGCCCCTTTGTAATAAGAGAGGTTTGTTAAGCGTTTTTGCGATACCGCGAAAGACAAAGGTCTTGTGGGCCTGCTCGTTTATTCGATTTGATTGGACAGCTTTGAAACCCCATGATATCCTATTTGGTCGAGTAGCTCAAAGGAGGGAGAAACCGTATGCTGCTAAGCTTGATGAGAAAGCACGCCAAGTCTTACCTGATCAAGGCCATGATCGCCATCATAGCCCTCGTCTTCATCTTCTATTTCGGATATTCCTTCCAGAGCAGGGAAGGGGCAAAAGTGGCCGTGGTAAACGGCGAAGTGATCACGGGCGTTGAATATCGCAAGGCCTACGGGGACATGTTGAACGCCCTTCAGCGCCAGTACGGAAACATGTGGAGCGACACGCTCATCGAGGCCTTTGACCTCAAGAACCGCGCGATCCAGGAGCTCATTGACGACAAGCTTCTCAGCCAGGAAGCCAGGCGGATAGGCCTTGGGGTGACGGAAGAAGAGATTAGAAACGAAATCATGTCCTATCCCGCATTCCAGTTTCAAGGCCGTTTCGATGAGAGACGCTACTACTCGATCCTCAACCAGAACCGAATGAAACCCGAGGACTTTGAGGCCACCATAGCCCAAGTGCTTCTCAAGGACAAGCTAAGCCAATTCATAACGGCATTTCTGCCTGTCACCGATCAGGAAGTTAAAGAATACTATACCTTCACCAATGAGCAGGTGAAGATAAGCTTTATGACGTTCAGCCCGGATGCATTCGTCAATTCGATCGACCCGGACCCGGGAGACATTGACACCTATTTCGAAGAACACAAGGAAAACTACCGCATACCGGATCAGATCAGTTTGGCATACATTGAAATAAGCCCCGAACCTTTCATGGAACGGGCACGGTTGGCGGAGGAGGAAATTCAAATCTACTATGAGGAGAACCTTCAACGTTACAAGCAAAAGAAGCAAGCCAAGGCCAGGCACATATTGTTCCGCCTGGAACAGGAGGCCCCCCGGGAGGAGGAAGAAAGGGTCAGGGAAAGGGCTTTAGAGGTGCTACAACAGGCAAGAAGCGGGAATGAATTCGCCGAACTCGCCCGGACCTACTCCGAAGGGCCCACCAGGGACGATGGAGGAGACCTCGGCTATTTTTCCGAGGGAAACATGGTTAAGCCCTTTGAAGAGGCCGTCTTTTCCATGAAGCCCGGCGAAATAAGCGACCCTGTCCGGACGCCGTTCGGGTTCCACATCATAAAGGTGGAGGACATCCTTGATGAGCGTACCAAACCCCTGGACGAAGTCCGCGACGACATACGGGAGGCTTTGCTGGGTATAGCGGCTGCCGACATGGCCCACGAAAAGGCTCTCACCCTTATGGACCAGATGCCTTACGACGTGGACCTGGAGAATTACGCCGCAGAACATGACGTGCCCTCCGAGAAGACACCGCTTTTCAGCCGTAATGAAGATATTCCCGGCTTGGACGGAAGCGACAAACTCAGGGAGGTCGTAGCTTCCCTCGGTCTGCGCGCTGTGAGCGATGTGATTGAGCATAACGGCCGCTTCTATATTTTTCAGGTCATCGACGAGAAGCCTTCCCATCTTCCCGAATTGGACCAGGTGGCGGAAGATGTCAGGAAAGACCTCATTGCGGAACGTGCACGGACCAAGGCACAGACCGCCGCCCAAGACATACTCGACCGCCTGCATGAAGAGGAGCCCTGGGAAGAACCGGCTGAGATCCCGGGTGTGACTTTGGAAACATCTGATTATTTCAAACGGGAAGAACGTATTCAAGGAATCGGGTCCGTACCGGAAATCCAGGAGGCCGCGTTTTCACTGGACAGTCGGAACCCTTATCCGCGCCGGGTGTTCGAGAGTCCGAACGGATTTCACATCATCCGTTGGGAGGACTCAAAGGGAATCGACGAACAGGAGTTTGAAGAGGCTAAAGAAGAGGTAAGGGAAACTCTAAAAGGTATAAATCATCGCATAATGTTTAACGCGTGGCTGGACAACCTTCGGGAAAAGGCTGAAATAAAACTCCTCACAGCCCTTTAGGCCGGCGTTGCCTCACTTGAACAGTCGATGGTAATCCTCGGGTGTGTCAATGTCCGAAGCATCATAGGTCTTGCCGAACTCAACCATGCAGACCAGGTCGGAGTGTTCCTGAAAAAGATGCCTTGCCCCCCGGTCTCCGGTGAGCCCGTGAACAGCGCCGTAGAACTCACGGCCGATCACCACCGGATGGGATCGACGTCCGAAAACAGCCACCGCACCCAGAGGGCGACCCGAGGCTTCCACCTCGCGGCGAAACTCATCTATCAGCCCGGCTGATAGATGGGGCATATCACCAAGAATCACCATTATTCGAGCACATCGCCTCTCCACCAGGCTCAGGCCGGCGATCAGCGAGGCGCTCATGCCCTCCTTGTATCGAGGGTTCACCACTATCTTCAGTCCGGGGTGACCGGCAACCGAACCCAGCGACTCCCTTATCTGCTCGGCCTCATGACCCAGCACCAGTACCACTTCTTCCAGGGTGGAGTCGAGGACCTCCCTAAGGACCTTAAAGAGCAGTGTCTCCGAACCTGTGGAAAGGAGCTGCTTGGGACGACCCATGCGAATCGACTCCCCGGCCGCAAGAATGATGCCCGCCATTGGCTCCAAAATGCCCGTTTTGTTATCCACAGACCTTCTCAATAACCGGTCCCATCTTATTCCCCGGATTAATCCGCGTGAGCCTTGCATGTCCGGCCCGCCTTAAGCATCCGGCCGGGCCGGACTCCGGCAAGGCTATGCCGGCGGGCGGTACTGTCTGGGTCTGGGGAGGCTGTCAATGGCACTGAGTGCCCGCCGCATCTCTTCTTCGGGAAGGTCGTGATCGTGGAGCTGTCCGCGAAGGTACGCCTCATAGGCGGCCAGATCCACCAGCCCGTGCCCGCTCCAGTTGAACAGGATCACCTTCTCCTTTCCCTCTTCCTTGGCTTTGAGGGCTTCCCTGATGGTTACGGCTACAGCATGATTAGTCTCCGGGGCGCTTATGAACCCTTCGGTGCGGGCAAAAGTGATCCCGGCCTGGAAAGTCTCGAGCTGTGGAACGGCCTCGGCCCTGATCAGGTTGTCCACAATGAGTTGGCTTATGATGGGAGCCATGCCGTGGTACCGCAGTCCTCCTGCATGAATGGGCTCGGGTACAAAGTCGTGCCCCAGTGTGTGCATGGGAAGGAGCGGTGTCATCTTGACCGTGTCCCCGAAGTCATAGGCAAACGGCCCGCGGGTCATGGTGGGACACGACGAGGGCTCAACTCCTATAATGTCGATCTCTTTGCCGTGGATCTTGTCCCGGGCGTATGGAAACGAAAGACCGGCAAAATTGCTCCCCCCGCCGGCACAGCCGATAATCACATCCGGGTAGTCCCCTGTAACCTCCATCTGCTTCTGGCACTCAAGTCCGTTGATGGTCTGATGAAGCATCACATGATTCAGTACAGAACCCAAAGCATACTTGGAGTTTTCATCCATCACCGCCGCTTCAACAGCCTCGCTGATGGCAATCCCCAGACTACCGGGCGACTCCGGATTTTTTTCCAGAATAGACTGACCAGCCTTGGTCTCCGTGCTCGGGCTCGCCGTGCAGTTGGCGCCCCAAGTCTCCATCATCAGACGACGGTAGGGCTTCTGGTTGTAGCTGATCTTAACCATGAAAACCTTGCACTCTATCCCGAAAAATGCACAGCACATGGAAAGCGCACTACCCCACTGACCCGCACCCGTCTCGGTGGTGATCCGCTTGGTACCCGCAACCTTGTTGTAGTAAGCCTGCGCAATGGCCGTGTTGGGCTTGTGGCTCCCCGCGGGACTCACACCCTCGTTCTTGAAGTAGATCCTGGCAGGCGTTCCAAGATGCTTCTCAAGATTGTACGCCCGGTATAGGGGACTCGGCCTCCAGATCACGTACCTCTCCAGCACCTCTTCAGGAATGTCGATCCAGCGCTCAGTGCTGACCTCCTGCTCAATCAGGTTCATGGGGAA
>CAYPSZ010000241.1:0-1874 GCA_964413125.1 uncultured Desulfobacterales bacterium | reverse complement strand
AAGGGTAAGCCGTTTCCTGAAAAGTGCGGGAGCACACCTCCTTGAACAGTATGGATCAGGTTTGTTCCGAGATTTAATCGCCCGTTCCTGAACTGGATTTCTGCAGGATCGAGACCCTTGTGGGCTGTGGCCAGCCGGAGGGGCATTGATGGTATCAGGGCGCCCCGGTAACGAACAAAAATGGCATGTTGCCGGCCCTCGAACTTATTGTCCAAGGTGAGTTTCGCGTGTCCGAATCCTGCAGCAGCAGGACGCAGCTCGCTGAACGGCAGGATTATTCTCGCAGCCGTGATTCGTTGCTTCAACGCTTCATCAAGATTATGGGGGCCTAAAAGGCTCTCGGAGATATCTTCAAGAGAATGACTTGAGTTATCGTCGCCTTTGCCCTCAAAATCAACGAACACCGGGAGTAACACCTTCCGGCTCTGGAGCACGCTTCGCGTCAGCATTGCGTCCAAGTCCAACTCATGTTCCAGGCGCTCCAAGTTCTCACTCACCCAGGATGCCAAACCATGCTCCTGCGTTCCAAGGGGGCGTGCCGAGAGTTTTTTGCGAAGGTCCAAGACAGCTTCATAAACGGTCCCTCCGGACCTTTGGGTCAGGGGAACCATCAGCCCGATGAGGCCGGCCCCGGCTTCATCCAGTTGATGGATGAGTTCCGCAATCTGCTTGCGATACCGATGTCCATAATTTTCCAAATAAGGGCTTTGGCCGTGGATTTCGATGAGGGCGGTTTTTCCTGACGGTTTAACGGTTGAAGGGGAAAGGCGGGAGAAGGTGTCGTATAACAACAGCTCGAGCCTGGATGGCATGGAAGGGCCTGCAAAGGAAAGGACCGTGAAGAGGACCACAATCACAGCTCCTACGATGCGGCTCGGGCTTAGAATCCTGTTCGCCATGACGCCTTTTCAACAATAAACTATGATGAGCTTATCTCATACTGCTCTAAGTGAAAATCTTTTCGGCTGGTGATTATTACACGCCTTTCCATCCTTTTTTCCATCATCACAACAGAGTCATGTTCTTCTTCTTTGAGGGTGTTTGCGATCTCCGGGTGGACCGTGAGGTAGGCCTGTTTGCTTTCGGCGGAGTTGACCGCTTCCCTTTCAAGGTCTCTGAAAATCTCGTAGCAGATGGTCCGGCGGCTCTTGAGCGCGCCTCTTCCTTCGCAATAGAAACAAGGTTCTTCCATAAGTCTATTGAGGTTTTCACGTGTTCTTTTTCTTGTCATTTCAATCAGACCCAGTTCGGACATACGGAGAATATGGGTCTTTGCTCGATCCTTTTTCATAGCATCCTTCAACGCGGAGAAGACCCGATCTCGGCTGGATTTACCTTCCATATCGATGAAATCAATGACGATGAGACCGCCTATGTTTCTTAACCGGAGCTGGTAGGCTATCTCTTTGACGGCCTCCAGGTTTGTTTTCAGGATGGTTTCTTCAAGGTTACGCTTTCCAACATAGCTTCCTGTGTTTACGTCGATAGCCGTAAGCGCCTCGGTTATTTCAATAACGATGTAGCCGCCCGACTTGAGCCAGATTTTTTTTTCGAGGGCCCTGGAAATATCCATTTCCAAGCCATAGTTATCATATATGGGTTCTGATCCTTCGTAGAGTTCTGCGGAGTAACGCAGCCTCGGTGCGAAGGTCTCGATAAAAGACATGATGTTATCATATTCGTCCCTGGAATCTATGACGAGTCTATCCACTTCCCGCGTAAAGAGATCCCGCACGGACCTCAACGACACAGCCAGGTCTTTGTAAAGGAGAGCGGGACCGGCGGAACGGCTCATTGCTTCTGTGACCGATTCCCAGAGCTTGAGAAGAAAGTCCATCTCGGACTTGAGCTTTTCCCGGCCGGCCCCCTCGCTG
>CAYPSZ010000240.1:0-1775 GCA_964413125.1 uncultured Desulfobacterales bacterium | reverse complement strand
CCCTCGGTTATCGGCGAGGTATACGTGCCGCACAAGGAGTCTGCGGGTGAGAAAACCGGAAAACTGGTTGTCCGGGTTGGGGAGGAGTCTCTGGAGTTCCGCGTAATCCTCGAAGTGTGGAATTTTACCCTTCCGAACAAGCTCTCCTTTATCCCTGAAATGAACGCCTACGGGACAGTATCACCGAACGAAAAGGGATATGCGTATTATCGCCTGGCCCATGAACACCGAACCTGCATAAACCGCCTGCCGTACAATTGGGGTGGCCGGCCGGCGTTTGCGCCTCGATGGGACGGGGTCCTCAAGCGGCTGCATTTCCTGGAGTGGGAACGGGCTGTAGGCCCTCTGCTGACAGGCCGGGCATTCCGAGATATGCCCAGGAGTGGTGAACCCCTTGATGTGTTTTACCTCCCCTTCAATGAAAACTGGCCGGTGAGTGTTTACGAGAACTACACCCCCTCTTACTGGGCTGATGAGGCCTTTTCTGAGACTTATAGGGATGATTTATTGTCCGCTTTTCGTTCTCTTGCGAAGCATTGCGACTTGAGGGGGTGGAACGATACCGTATTCCAGTTCTTTTTGAACAACAAGGTGTTTTTTCGCAATCGCGTTGTTAACAGTTCTGCGCCCTGGATATTTGATGAGCCAGTGAACACGCAGGATTTTTGGGCCTTGAGGTGGTATGGGTTGTTGTGGCGTCAGGCGGTCGATCCAGTGCGCGGTGAGGCAAAGATGTGGTATCGGTGCGACATATCGCATGGAGATTTTGGCCGGGACCTTTTGTGGGGCGTCATGGATTTAGAATACATCGGAGGCAACAGACCCCAAAAGACCAGGATGAAACACGACGAGCAGGTTCGGTGGCCTGAATCGAGGTTTTCAGAGTACGGGTCAGCCAACTCCATAGCAGCATCGAATACCTTTGTCCCTGCATGGTGCTTGTCTGCATGGGCCAGGGGAGCAATGGGGGTCCTTCCATGGCAGACCATTGGGGGCAGGGGTTCATGGAAATCGGCGGACACTAACGCGCTTTTCTATCCTGATGAGAACGGACCTTTCCCATCGATCCGCCTGAAGGCCTTCAGGCGCGGGCAGCAGGACGTGGAGTATCTTACGATGTTTAAGGCCCTTAACAATGTTCCGGTGCATTTGCTGGACGATTGGCTCATGCAGGCATCGGGCTCCCGGATAGGCTCAAAGACGGTTTATTCTTCCACTGAAGAGCAGAGGGCGGCGGCTGATATAAGCCCGCAACTTCTGTGGCAGCTCAGAATACGATTGGGTGAAGCCCTATCCATGGAAGCCCCGCTGTACAAGAGGTCCTACGTTTCATGGGATTCCTCGTCGCGTGCTTTGGAAGAGGTTCCCTCTCTCGGTTACGTGAAGGTCTCGCCTCCTGTGGAAGCGGTGAGACCCGAGTGCGACGACTTCAAGCCCAGATGAACATGCGTGGATTATCCGGGCTTTGAGCCGGTTTGGTACCACGTTGCAGTGTGAAGCACAAAATAGGATATAAAGTTTCGGCATGATGAAACCGTTTTTAAATAATGTTGGAACTCCGGGGATTGTCTTCATCGTGTCCCTGGTGCTTGGTCTTGTGGCCATGGGGGTTTCCGCCCTTCCCCCCAGCGACAAGGATGCAGCTCTCAGAGGGGGTCCGATACAGGCCGGGGGTGTCATGGTTTACACCAAAGTTGATTTTGACGAGGACCCCGGGGGCTTTAACGGCTTTAAAAAGGTGAGCCAGTCTCTGGTAGGCGAGGCTGCGTCCGGCC
>CAYPSZ010000239.1:0-9660 GCA_964413125.1 uncultured Desulfobacterales bacterium | reverse complement strand
ATACTCTGCTTTAGGAATAGCCAATGTACCCTTGAGGAAAAGGAAAACGACAACGTAACAAAAGTAGTGCCCCCAACAAGAACTCTAAATAGGCTAACTGTCTAATATGACACAGAATCATGTCTCGAGCCCCAGAAACTTGGGTTATGGACTTGGAAAAGCGGGCGGGCCCTGGGGGATGAAAACATGAACGTCCAAAGCCAAAGCAAAATGTGCGACACTTTATCTCTAAACCGAACCAAGCAAGTCGCAACCATGCGGTAAAAAATCCAAAATACTCCAGAGGTAAGCGTTCAGGCCGGAATCTCGGCGACCCAAGAGAAAATTACGTCAAGACACTATATGTGCAGGACTTTTTTGGGAAGACACACAATATAGCTTGACATGTGCCTTTAGAAGCCGGTATATTTTATTAAGATTTTCAGGCCTCTCAGGGCCGATTACCGTATGGATTAAGGATCACTTTCAATGGGGTCCCATATGCTGAACTCAGTAAGAATTCTGCTGGTTGATGACGATAAAGCGGTCATCCAGGTGATTCAAGAGGGCCTTTCCATTTGCGGCTATAAGAGTATTACATGCGCAGGAGACGGTCATGAGGCCGTAAGGATTTATCCCGAACTCCTGCCGGACCTGGTGTTCATGGACATCAACATGCCTGTGATGGACGGCTATGAGGCGGCCAAGAGGATTATCACCAAGGACCCGGACGCCCGAATCGTAATAATAACCGGAAACCCTTCGGATATAAGGGCCAGGCGCTCCCTCGCTGAAGGGCTTGTCCGGACCGTTCTTCAGAAACCTGTAAAGCTAATGGACTTGAAGGCCATTGTGGAAACATACGCATACGACGGTTCGGCCCTTGACCCCCGCTCCTCATCCGCTTTTCCTTCCCGGAAACGACCGGCCTGCGGGTATTTGTCGTAGTTTCCAGCCATAAACAAGGATAATGACACCCGTCGTAGCCATTGTCGGCCGCCCCAACGTGGGCAAATCCACGCTCTTCAATCGCCTGAGCCGCTCGCGGGACGCTTTGGTGGACGATCGGCCCGGAATAACCAGGGACCGGCTCTATGCTTCGATCCGCTGGGACGGACTCCCGCTTCGTATCATCGATACGGGCGGGTTTGCAGCAGATGAGGATGAGCCTCTACTAAGGGGCGTGAATGAACAGGTCTTAAAAGCCATAGAAGAGGCCGACGCCGTCCTGTTCGTTGTGGACGGGCGCCGGGGCCCCATGCCCGGTGACCGCGAGATAGCCCATATTCTTCGTAGAAACCGAAAAACCGTGCTTGTGGCCGCCAATAAGCTTGACGGACCTGAGCACGATATCCTCGCCTTGGACTTCTATGAACTGGGAATAGAGGAAGTCCACCCCCTGTCCGCCGCCCATGGCTACGGCCTTAGGGCTCTCATGAGCAGGCTTTTGACCCGCCTGCCTGTGGTCCGGGAAGAGGAAAGCGAACCCCAAAGAATACGGGTGGCTGTTGTGGGAAGACCGAACGTGGGGAAGTCTTCTCTCATCAACCGAATCCTGGGCCTGGACCGCCTGCTGGTTAGTGATACCCCGGGGACCACACGCGATTCAGTAGATACGCAGTTTTCCTTTGATGGCACGGATTTTACCTTAATAGACACAGCCGGACTTCGCAGGAAATCCCGTGTCCGCGATAAAGTGGACACCTACAGCATGATCAAGACCATGCGAAGCCTCGACCGCTGCCATGCGGCCGTGGTGATGATTGATGCCGAGGCCGGCGTTGCGGAACAGGACGCCCGGATATGCGGATTCGCCCTTGAACGCGGGCGCGCCATGGTTCTGGCAATAAACAAGTGGGACCTCATCAAGCGGGACGAGGAGAAGAAGTCCCGCCTCCTGAAGGAACTGGACCGTCAGCTCGCATTCGTCTCTTTCGCCCCTTTCTTTCGTATATCAGCATTGACCGGTGAGCGGGTCAACCGTCTGATTCCCTGTATTCAGGAGCTCTGGGAACAATTTTGCCGCCGGATCCCCACTGGTGAGGTGAACCGGGCGGTGGCACGCATACTTGAACGTAAGCCTCCTCCCAGTAGAGGTCACAAGGCGGTTCGACTCTTCTATGCCACCCAGACGGCCGTGCGCCCCCCCACCTTTGTTATGTTTCTGAACCGGCCCGACCTCCTGCATGTCTCCTACAGACGATACCTTGTCAACCGGTTGCAGGAACACTTCGGTCTCAAGCAGATACCCGTACGCCTTTATCTCAGAAAACGGGAGGGCCGGTATTGAGATAGCTGGTTAGCTGTTGAGCTGTCATGCTGTTGAGCTATTAAGCTGGTTAGCTGTTGGGCTGTTGAGCTCAACACCAGGAAAGGAGGTTTGATCATGAAGATCAAGATTACGTTGGGAGGTCTGGTGCTCCACGGTGAACTTAACGATTCCCCCACAGCCTTAAAGGTTTCCGAGATTCTCCCGATCTCAACCCCTTTCAATACATGGGGCGAGGAAATCTACTTCGGCGTCCCGGTCAGAGCAGACCTTGACGATACAGCCCGGGAAATAGTGGAATTGGGGGACCTGGGCTACTGGCCTTCCGGCAGCGCCTTCTGCATTTTCTTCGGCATGACCCCTATGAGTTCGCCCGGGAAAATAGTGCCGGCCGGCCCGGTCAATATCATCGGTCGGCTGTCGGGAGATGTGGAGGCACTCAAGGATGTCATGGACGAAAGTGAAATCCGGGTGGAAGCGGTCTGACCCCGCCCGCCGTTTCCGGGCCGGCCGGTAAAACCTTACTCTTCTAAAGGGACGCTCAGCCGGAGTGGAAAAACAGCCGTTCCGCAGTGCTTCCGGAGATCATGACCACCTCTTCCCTCGACAGGCCGGCTTCCCGGAGTTCCCCGAGGCAGCGGTCAAGCTGAATCAGGGGATAGTCTGAACCGAAAAGGATGCGATCCGGACCAACTATACTGGATGCCGTCTTGTAAACCGCCGGCTCATATAGAAACGGGGATGCAGCCGTATCGAACCAGACGTTTTTAAGCACATCCCGAACTTCTTTCTTCAACAGCCCGAAAAAAAAGAGCCCTCCGCCCCAGTGGGCCAGAATTATGCGGTTTCGCGGGTGGAACTTGACAAATGCGTATAGATCAGCGAGGTCCATGGGTGTCTTTCCGGGATATGAATGGCCCACAGGCTCGTTGGCGTGAAGGAGCAGAAGTGCGTCACTGAAACTCAGAACCTGCATGACGTCGGCAAGTACCGGAACCGCGGCCATGCAAAACCCTTCTCCGTAAACCGCCAGTTCCCCCACCCCGGCCAGGCCTCCGGCCAGGCACCTCTCGGCCTCGGCCGGGGCATGAGCGGAATTGAGGGAAAAACATCCAAGCCCGCTCAAACGGTGCGGGTGACTTGCAACCGCCTCCATCACGTAATCGTTGTGCCTGCGATATGTGTCTTGACTCTCCCAGGGAAACCCGAAAACCACTGCGCGATGGACGCCTGCCCTGTCCATGTCGCGCACAAGATCATTCACCCCCGCCAGACGGGCCTTGGGGTTCTCGTAAAGAAGACGAAAAGCGGGCTCGCCTGCAAAGTACTTTGACCTGTCCTCCCGGCAGTCCGGCGGAAATATGTGAACATGGCTGTCGATGATCATTATAATCGTACCCGTGCAGTGCTCTCTGTGGAAAGCAGGGTATGCTTGTCCTCACTGAGGAATGGAAAAGATTTCTAGAAAAAGCCCTGCAGGAACTTTTCCAGAGCTCCTGGAATGAAACCCGAATGCCGGTCCACTATAATCCCTCTGCGGTCGACAATGAAAATGGTCGGGATTCGAAGTTTTTCATCGCCGAAATAGTCCTCCACCACACCCGGTATCCCGGGTCCCCTTACGATGGGATAATTGATGCGATTCTGCTTCTTGAAGGCCACAAGAACTTGATCGTCCACCTTGGCCGGGTCATCCAAAGAAATGCCGATAATCACCAACCCCTGTTCTCCATAGCGTTCCTGAAGGCTTACCAGTTCAGGAATGGAGTGCCTGCATGGAGCACACCATGTGGCCCAGAAATCCACAAGAATGACCCTGCCCTCAAAACCCACCAGAGACACGTCCCTGCCGGAGAGGTCCTTAAGGATAAAGTCGGGTGCCTTTCTTGGGTTATTGCTTGTGGTGTGATTGCAGGCCACTGTACCCAGCAGCAGGAATGCGATAGCAATGGGCACACATATGAGTGAGGCGCTTTGAAATGGCTTCATGCCGCGTCCTTTTTCGCCGACCACCATTAGACCACAACTCAGGGCGACGCTTTATCAGCGCTCGCTCAAACCACCCTGTTCCTGACGCAATTCTTCCTCGAACTGTCTGAAGAACTCATCTTTTTCTTTCCAGTCGGGGCCGAACCTCTTATTGAAGTAGTCGCCGAGACGGTCGAAAAGCTTCTTCCACGCAGGTTTTCCTCGTTCCAAAACCACATCTTCCAGGAAAAACCTGATCATATGAATCTTTTCCTTGGGCAGAAAAGATACGGCTCCCAACTTGATGGATGTCTTCAGAGATTCCGGCGAGAGTGAATGGGCCGTAAGCATGACGGTGGGGAATCCTTTCAGAACGGACAACCTGAGAAGCTCGAAGCCGTTCACACCCATGATGTCAAGAATGACCACGTCGTAGGTGTAGCTCACCAGGTATTGATAGGCCGTGTCGTAATCACCGGCCTTGTGCATTATGCACATGTCCAGTTCCTCTTCAAGCGTCTCCAGCACGTCAGGTTCGTCATCGACAGCCAGAATAACTTTATCCTTCAAGGGGCTTTCAGGCGGCATATTCATTGATCAGCTCCTTTCAAGTGAAAATATCAGGAGGTCTCGGGTTCACTCTTTTCCTTATCCTTGCCTTTCTGCTTTTCGAGCTTCTTTTTCTGACGCTTGCTCATCTCGGCCTGTGCTTCGGCAGGCCCCTCTTTCTTCCCTTTTTCCTTCTTCGGCTGCTTCAGCTTATCTTCTTTGACCTTGGCCATTTCTTCTATTTTATTTTCCTTTACTTCTATTACCGATAGTCTTTGGTTCGCCTTTCTAAGATCGGCCCTGAGTTTACGAACCGCCTTGTCCTTGGCGGAGGCTTGGGGTCCCAAGCCCCGTTCGGCAAGCTCGGCAAGGCGCTCGTTAAGCTTAGCCTCGACATATTGTTTTTGTTCGAGGCGGGTATCCTTGGCTTTTGACGGCATGACATGCTCTCCTTTCCTCATCACCTCAAGTCCGGCCCCAGAGGGCAGGGTCCGGTTGACGAATCATTTTGAAGAATTAAATACCTGTTAACGGGGAATCTTGCAAGAGTAAAGCATGTGGAAGCCCTCTTTAATGAGCCGTGCCCCTTTTCCGATTCACCTTGAACCAGGGGGAGCGAGGGGGTATGCTGGAATATTATTTAGTCAGGGGTGGGGTTTCTTTTGTACGAGTATCAAAAAGGCGGAAGTTACTTCGCCCAGGTCCCCGCCGAAATGGTTTCGGCGGCTCAAGAAGAACTGGCCTCCCTGGGGGCTTCTTCCATACGGCCCGTGCACAGGGGGATCCATTTCCAGACCGACCTTGGGGGTCTATTCCGGATTACATACCAAACACGACTTGCCTCCAGGGTTCTTGCACCGCTCTTGAGATTTCGATGTCATGCCCCCAAATACCTTTACAAAAGGGCGAGGCTTCTTGCCTGGCAGGACATTATAAACCGTGAAAGGACCTTTGCGGTGTCGGCTTCGTTGGCCAACAGCCTAATGCGCCACTCCCGCTATGCAGCTCTCAAGCTCAAGGATGCTGTGGCGGACTCCGTCCGGGAAGCAACCGGCGCTCGCCCGGACGTGAACAGGATAGACCCTGACGTCCGGATCGTTCTCCATATCGAGAACAACATGGCGACTATTCTTCTGGACGTCTCGGGAGGGGCCCTTCACAGGCGGGGTTATCGAGTGCACACGGTGGAGGCGCCCATGCAGGAGACCCTTGCCGCTGCAGTAATCAGGCTCACCGAATGGGACGGTTCAGTTCCCCTGGCGGACCCCATGTGTGGATCCGGAACCCTCCTGTGCGAGGCGCTTCTATCCTTTTGCAGTGTGCCTTCCCAGTTCCTCCGGGCCGGTTTCGGATTCGAACTGTTGCCGGAATTCGATGCGGCAATCTGGCTGAGGGTCCGGGAAGAAGCAGACAGTAAAATTCGTGCCCTGCCGCCGGGTCTCATCACCGGCTGCGACGTGGCCCCAACGGCCGCCCGGGCGGCCCGTGCCAACTTGGAGCGCCTGCCTTACGGGAGCGAGGTTCGAATAAATTGTTCCCCCTTTCTCGACATCGCTTCCCTTGAAGAGGCCACCATAGTATGCAATCCGCCCTACGGCATAAGACTGGGTTCAAGCAGGGAGGCCGCTGTGCTTTACGGGATGTTCGGTGACTTCCTGAAGCAGCGCTGCCGCGGTTCTTCAGCATACGTTTATTTCGGGGACCCGCGACTGATCCCGGCGATCGGCCTGCGGCCCGCCTGGAAAAGGCCGCTGAGAAACGGCCCCCTTGACGGGCGACTCGCCCGTTTCGACCTTTACTGAAGTCTACCGGGGCGGTCTGCCGCCGCCCAAAGAACGTGACAAGCGGGAGATTATTTGATTTTATCCGGTGTTGCCTGCATCTTTGCAAGTGACAGGAGGTTCTTGCGAATACATCATGATTCACATTAGAAATTTCAGCATTATCGCTCACATCGACCACGGGAAATCCACCCTTGCCGACCGGCTGATTCAGCACGCCGGCCTTGTCACCGAACGTGAGTTCCGGGACCAGATTCTCGATACCATGGATATCGAAAGGGAACGTGGCATCACCATCAAGAGCCAGACCGTGACGCTGCCCTATACCTCGAAGGACGGCAACACATACAGGCTCAATCTCATCGACACACCGGGACACGTGGATTTCTCCTACGAGGTGTCCAGGGCCCTGGCCTCCTGCGACGGGGTCTTGCTTCTTGTGGACGCCTCCCAGGGTGTGGAGGCCCAAACAGTAGCCAATCTCTATCTCGCATTGGATCATGATCTTGAAATCATACCGGTCATCAACAAGATAGATCTTCCTGCAGCAGATGTGGAAAGGGTCCGGGGGCAGATTGAAAATGAGCTGGGGCTCGAATCCGAGGACGCAGTCCTCTGCTCGGCCAAGGAGGGGACAGGAATCGAGCAAGTGCTTGAGACCGTTGTCGGAAGAATCCCTCCTCCGAGCGGAGACCCGAACCGGCCCCTGAAGGCCCTGGTATTCGATGCCCACTATGATCCGTTCCGCGGAGTAATCGTGTGCTGCCGCGTAATGGACGGTTCCCTGAAAAAAGGGGATATTCTCCGATTCATGTCCAACAAGGCCTCCTACCGCGTGGAAGAGTTGGGGTTCTTCCGGTTGCGCAGGGAATCCCAGGACACCCTGGCAGCCGGAGATGTGGGCTATGTAATCGCCGGCATGAAGGACATTGCAAAGGCCCGCATAGGTGATACCATCACCCTGGATGAGCGCCCTGCCGACAAGCCCCTTCCCGGATTTCGTAAGGTCAAGCCCATGGTTTTCTCTTCTATTTATCCGGTGGCATCGGATGACTACGAGGATTTGAAGGAGGCCCTTGACAAGTACACACTCAACGACGCAGCGCTCACTTTTCAAAAGGATGCATCCTCAGCCCTGGGGCAGGGTTTCAGGTGCGGGTTTCTGGGACTCCTGCACCTGGAGATAGTCCAGGAAAGGCTGGAACGGGAGTACGGAATCTCACTGGTCATGACGGCTCCCAGCGTCCAGTACCGGGTTCATCTAAGATCCGGAAACACCATTGTGGTGGACAATCCCCAGGAGTATCCGGATCCTATGGAGATCGAGAGCACGGAGGAACCGTTTATACGGGCCCAAATTCTGGTACCGGAACGGCACCTGGGTGTTGTTATGTCTCTTTGTATGGAACGCCGGGGTGTCCGGCCCCGAACCTCCTTCCCCTCTCCCGACAGGGTGGAACTCATCGTGGATCTGCCGCTCGTGGAAGTCATATATGACTTTTACGACCGCCTCAAGACGGTGAGCCAGGGGTACGGCTCCCTGGACTATGAAATGCTGGACTACCGCCCAAGCGATCTTGTCAAGCTGGATATCCTGATAAACAGTGAGAGAGTGGACGCCCTCTCCGTAATCGTGCACGAAGAGCGTGCCCGGGAATGGGCGCTCAGGGTCTGCGAACGGCTCAAAAAGGAGATCCCCAGGCACCAGTTCAAGATTCCCATACAGGGGGCCGTCGGGGGCAAGATCATAGCCCGCTCCACCATTTCAGCCTTTCGAAAGGACGTAACCGCCAAGTGTTACGGCGGAGACATTACCCGGAAGCGCAAGCTTTTGGAAAAGCAGAAAAAGGGTAAAAAAAGGATGAAGATGGTGGGATCCGTGATGATTCCTCAAAGCGCGTTTGTGGCGGCCCTCAAGTCGGAAGATGACTGAGCCATTGGAAACCCAAAGGAAGGCGCGGCAATTGTCCCATGAAGGGCTCGTGGGAGACCTGCCGTTTGGCTCTATGGCCGGCGGAACCCCCGGGCTTTACGTGCACGTTCCCTTCTGCTCGGGGAAGTGCGCCTATTGCGACTTTTTCTCCATAACCGATCTTGATCTGATCCCGCGCTGGTCAGACCTCGTCTGCCGCGAAGCCGCGATTTCCGGATATACTTTTGAATGCTTCGACACCCTGTACCTCGGGGGCGGCACCCCTTCTCTTCTGGGCGCCAGGCACCTTGACCGCCTCCTCGAAAGGCTTCGCAGGGAACTCTACTTTGTCGCTGATATGGAAATCACGCTGGAGGTCAACCCCGAGGATGTTCATCCCGAAAGCCTGTCTGCCTATATGGCCATGGGTGTGAACCGCATAAGCATAGGTGTCCAATCCCTGGATGACCGGGCGCTTCTCTTCCTGGGGCGAAGGCATTCGGCTTCCAGGGCCTCTGACGCCCTCCAGGCGATACTGAGCGCCGGGTTTCAAAATGTGAGCGTTGATCTCATGTACGGAATTCCCGGCCAGGGCCTCAAAGGGTGGCTTGAAACCCTCTCCTCAATTCTTGCGTATTGCCCGCAGCACATTTCCTGCTACGAACTGACAGTCTCCTCCGCAGCTCCCTTGGCCGGGCGAATCGCCTCAGGAGACGTAAACATGCCTGACGAAGACGATCTGACTAGGATATTCTTGGACACTTCCCAACGGCTCGAGGCCGAGGGATACGTCCATTACGAAGTCTCCAACTTCGCACTTCCGGGCCGCGAGTCACGTCACAACCGGAAGTATTGGCGGCGCGCACCATATCTGGGCCTTGGTCCCGGCGCCCATTCGTTCAAGCATCCTCTCCGCTGGTGGAATCCTTCATCCATGGAGGATTACGCCGAACAGGTTCTTGGAAATAGACGGCTGTCGGATTACCGGGAGGTCCTTACACCGGAACAGGATATACTGGAAAGGCTCTGGCTGGGATTTCGCACACTGGACGGCGTGGACTCAAATGACCTTTCCGACACTGCTGATACTTACGAAATCGCGTTGGAACTCGAACGATACGGTCTGGTCAAGCGAAAAGGGCCTCGTTTGGTGCCCACCACGCAGGGGTTCCTGGTATCGGACAGGCTGCCGCTGCTTTTTG
>CAYPSZ010000238.1:0-2536 GCA_964413125.1 uncultured Desulfobacterales bacterium | reverse complement strand
GATTTTTACTGGAAATCCTTGAGCACGAGAAAAGTCAGGTTCGAGACCCCGGCCGACGCTTATAGAGCCGCGTATCCCGTTGTCTTTTCCGTTATTCGTCGTCCCGACACTCGATTGCTGTCATGCTACCAGAATAAGATTGCGGCCCCTCACCGAGGCAAGGTATTGAATTCGTTGACCCGGCTGGGTTTTTATAAAGAAATGCCGCTTAATGATTTCATAGAGAGGGCATGCGATCTTCCCAATTGGAAAACCGACATGCATCTGAGAGATCAGACCTATTATATTTTTCATAAAGACAGACTTATACCGAATATCATCTTGGTTTTTGAAAGACTTGATAAGGATTGGCAGCGGCTTCGCTCAATCGTACAAGAATCCTTGGGGATTCACTTGGGAGACTTGGCGTTCATAAATAGATCAAATCATCAATTAAGTATCCAACCTAAACTCAAACAAAAAATAGAAAAAAGGTATCAAGCCGATTATGAGTTCTATACAGATTTAGGGGACGTTGTTGACTTTGTTGAATAAAGCCCTGAGGCGTACCATTCGGCACGGCCGGGATCAAAATCTATTCAACAATGAAACAACGTCCCCCCTGCTACAATACGGAAAGTTATTTGAATATTAACGGTCGTCCCCTATCGCCCCGGTCGTCCCCTATCGCCCGGTCAGTTTTTACAACGGGTGTGAAAACATATTCAGATCCGTTGCCGGATTTTTCGAGAGCGAGGTGACGCCGGATTCCCGGCACAGGAACCTGTTGCGACGTATGAAACTCGAGGTCGAGGGGTACAGGCCGAAACTCATATCAGAAGAGGTGTATCGTCTCCTTGATGATTTCCGGGGCTTCAGGCATCGGTTCAGGCATTCGTACAGTTTCGAGCTGGACTGGGAGCGGGAAAAAGTGGTTGCAAGAAAGCTGGAACGGACATGGAAGGTGTTTCAAAGGGATATAAAAGAATTCCTTCATGCCCTGGAAGCTCTACCTGAAAACTACTGATGCCCCATCCCACTGACATCGTTCGGAGCCTGGCCCATATCTGCCGGCGCTACCATATCGCCGATCTGTACGTATTCGGAAGCCGGGCCGCACAGATTAAAACCCTGATCCACGGCCGGGAGTCTGCGCCCGAGCCCTCCACCGCGGCCTCTGACGTGGACATAGGAGTGCTTCCTGCGGAACGTACCGAATGGAGCGCCCAAAAGCGGGTAAGGCTTACAATGGAACTGGAGGACCTGTTCAGGGTCAACCGAGTGGACCTGGTTCTCCTGCCTGAAGCCGAAGCATATTTGGCACTGGACATCATCCGGGGTGAGTTGCTGTATACCTCCGACCCGGATAACCAGGCAAGATATGAACTGTTCGTGTTGAGAAGGGCGGGTGACCTATTGCCCTACAAAAGAGAACGAAATCGAATGATTCTGGAAGAGGGCGCCAGGTGACCCCTGGCCGCATTCGCGCAACCGTTGTCTTGGAGCGTATTTCCCGGGTCCGGGAAATGGTCGGCTCTGTGCGGGCTCTGCCGCTTTCCACTTACGGCGAATTTGTGAGCGACAAGCGAAATGTCGCCTCGGCGGAGTCTTTTCTGCGGAGGGGCATAGAGGCCCTGCTCGATTTAGGGCGGCATGTGCTGGCCAAGGGGTTCGGCGTGGCTGTTCCCGAATACAAGGAGATAGGGCTACGCCTGCATAAGCAGGGGGTTTTTACCGAAGATCAGGCGGCCCTTTTCCGTATGATCGCCGGTTATAGAAATCGGATGGTCCATTTTTACCGCGAGGTAACCGACAAGGAACTCTATGATCTCTGCACTCAAGATTTGCAGGATATCGAGCGCATTCTGGACGCCCTGGTTGCCTGGCTGCATGCAAACTCCGAAAAACTTGACAGCCAAATCTGAACCACCTCCCAAGTGTTGGGGACGTTGTTGCGTTGTTGACTTTGTTGAATAAAGCCCGGAGGCCCTCCGTTCGGCACGGCTTGGATCAAAATTTATTCAACAATGAAACAACGTCCCCCGTCCCGCATGAAGATAACGACTTACAACCTGCCGCCTGAACAAAGAGAGGCTCACCTCGATTTGCTTGGCGTGTGCCTTGCTCGGGAGAGCGAGATAGTCTTTGCCTATGCCCATGGCTCGTTCGTTCAGGATGGTCCGTTTCGCGATCTTGATGTGGCGGTGTTTCTGGACCCGGCCTTTCTCCCCGAGGCGGATTTCCGCTACGAAATGCAACTGCAATCCCGGCTGGAGAACGCCGTGAAATCCCCCTGTGCCGTTGACGCCAGGATCCTGAACAAGGCCTCGCTCAGCTTTCAGTATCATGCTATTCGCGGCAGGCTGCTCCTGGATCGAAAACCCGATGTTCGAGTCTCCTTTTCCACATATGTCGTGTCCCGGTACCTGGATATCGAACCGATCCTGAGACATCACACCAAGGAGGCATTCGCCCTTGATCCTGGATCATAACCGAGTCCGCTCCAGGTTGCACGACATTCACCGGTCCCTCGAAAGGCTCAAACGCTTTCAACAAA
>CAYPSZ010000237.1:0-38775 GCA_964413125.1 uncultured Desulfobacterales bacterium | reverse complement strand
TTAGGTTTTGCCTTTGTTTTTTTCTCAGGCTCGGCCTCTTTCCGAGCCCTGACGGGTTTTGGCGAAGCCGCGGGAGGCTTTGGTTCATCCACATACTTCTCGACCTCCACAGCGGTGGTCGTCCGTATTGAGGCTTCCTCCGACACAGGCTCTTCCTCAGGCTCTTCCTCAGGCTCAATAGCTTTTTCCGGTTTCTTGAGGGAATGGTCCGCCGTTAATCTTGTCTCGGGTATCTCTGATTCCACGGGTTCAGCCCGAGACACACCCTCTGCCTCTCCGAGGTCAGGAACCCCCTCCTCAGGCTGTTCTTGCTCAGGAGCGGAAACGACCTTCTCTTCAGGCTCCGTACGAATGGTCTTTTTTCGCCTTCGAATAACCGTGGGCTTGACCCGTTTCTCCTCGATGACCTCAGATACCTTGCCCACGGCAATGTCCCGGGCCTTGCCCACTTCCGATTCATCAAGCGTGCTCATATAGTTCTTGACGGGCATGCCACCGGCGATCAATTTATCGACGAGCACCTTACTTTCCAGATTCAGCTCCTTGGCCAATTCGTATACCCTGACTTTAGCCATCTACTCCCCCAAAACATCGGTCCCGGTTTTCATCGGTTCCATTATTGCGCCCGCTGATTCAAGCGGACCGCTATTTTCTGCGCCGTTCACACGACGCCTGCTTTCTCCAACGTTATGAAGTTCGCCTGACAACCGAACTTGGCCTTGCGTCCTGAACACCCTGGAGAGCCTTTTGTGTGTCCTCAGCTTGTCGCAGCAGGAATATCGGTTGCACACATATGCCCCACGCCCTTTCTGTGTCTTGCCGGCATCTAGTCCGATCTCTCCGGTTTCGCTCAGTACCAGCCTCTGCAATTCCCGCTTGGGTCGTTTGGCTCCACAGGCTATACAGGTCCTAAATGGTATATGGTCTCTAGGTGTTTTCATCATCCTCAATGGTCTTATCTAAAACAGAACCGGTTATGCCATTCCCGGGCAACTGAGATTCTTCCTTTTCTTCCTTTCGCTGAACATAGCCGGAAGCGCTGTGGAGGAGCTTAGAGGCCTTTTCGCCGCCTATTCCGCGAACAGTCATCAACTCCTCTTCCGTCGAGGCGGCCACATCTTCGGCAGACCGGAAACCTGATTGGTAAAGGCTCGTGGCCGTAGCTTCCCCCACTTCATCCAGCTCAAGCAGTGATGCATAGGCATCCCGCAGGTTCTGGCTGTATGCCGTCTCGCTAATAACATCAAGATGCCAACCGGAAATCTTGGATGCAAGTCGTACATTCTGGCCTCGCCTTCCAATTGCAAGCGAGAGTTGATCGTCGGGCACCACCACCTCCATGGACCGATTCGCCTCATCCACTATAACGCGCACGATCTCAGCAGGTGCGAGCGCATTAACTATGAACTTCGCCGGGTCGGGATCCCAGGTTACGATATCGATCTTTTCCCCCCGCAGCTCCTGCACCACGGCCTGGACCCTGGAACCTTTCATTCCCACACAGGCACCCACCGGATCGATATCGGAATCCCTCGACGCCACTGCTATCTTTGAACGGCTTCCGGGTTCACGGGCCACCTGAACTATGGTCACAATACCTTCGGCTATTTCCGGCACCTCGTTTTCAAAGAGCGCCGACAGGAAATTGGGATGGGTCCTTGAAAGGATGATCTGGGGCCCCCTGCTGTACTGTTTAACATCCATCAGGTACGCCCGGATCCGGTCTCCCTGGCGATAAGTCTCACGGGGAATCTGCTCCTTTGTGGGAAGTTCGGCCTCGGTCCTTCCCAGGTTGGCTATAATGGAGCCCTTGTCGAACCGCTGGACAATGCCGTGGATGATTTCACCTTTTCTATCCTTGAAGTCATCGTAAACAACGTTCCGCTCCGCCTCCCTCAGCCGTTGCATGATAACCTGCTTTGCAGATTGGGCCGCAATGCGTCCGAAGCGGTCCGTGTCCATCTTAACGCCCACGGCGTCACCTAATTCAAACTCAGGGTCAAGCTTCTTGGCCTCCACAACGGATATCTGGAGATCTTCCGACTCGACTTCCTCAACCACCTCCTTGAATTCGAAAACCTCTATCTCGCCAAGCTCTTCATTGAATGTGACTTCAAGATCGTAGTTGGGTCCCATCTTCTTACGGGCGGCGGTCTTGACCGCTTCCTCCAGGGTTTGGATCAGGACCTCCCGGTCCAGTCCCTTTTCCCGGCTCACCTGGTCGATGACTCTTAGCAGTTCCGAAATCATATTACCTTTTCTCCAACCGTAGGATTCAAAATGGCCGATTCATAGGCTGAGCATCCGTGGGCGAAGACCGGTCACATATCCTGAGAATCCAACTGATCATAGATCGTACGCCAGATTGGCCTTCTCCACTTCTTCCATGGAAAACAGCACCTCAGCCCCATCCACAAGCAGGGTGAACATGTCACCTTCCACCCTGTCCAGCACCCCTTCGTAATTCCGGCGGCCTTCCCTGGGATGAATTATTCGTACCTTAACTTTTCTGCCCGCCGCCATTTGGAAGTCCTTTTTCTTTTTCAACGGACGATCAATACCCGGTGACGACACCTCGAGAACATATTCGTGGTCGATAATGTCCCTCACATCCATTAGGTCCCCGATTTCGCGGCTCACCGCGGCACAGTCATCAATGGTCATGCCGCCTTCACAGTCGATGAACAAGCGGAGCACCCAACGGCCATGTTTCGACACATACTCCACATCCACCAGCTCGAAGCCCATATCCTCCAGAATAGGGGCCACGAGATCAAAAACCTCTTGTGACTTGCCTCTGTTATCGAGAGCCATGCTTATCCTCATGCCATGCGCAATGACGGCTCGGATCCCGCTCATGTTTTGCCTGATTCCGCCTAAACGCTTGAGTTCGGCCAATGAAGATGCGGAGGTGTTGTGCAGGTCGGCTGCCGACTGGAGGGCTTTACCGAAAAAGAACAGCGGGAAGAGTAAACCGCTTTCTCAAAGCGGAATAACCGCTTACAAGTCCATCGCACCATGTCCGCTTAGACAACGGGCGATGACTACACCAATCCGCAATTCGAAGTAGTGGCCGGGTTATTGGACCGGCCGGAAACCTCAAAAAGGGAATCAGGCCTCTTTATGGAAAGTGGAGCGGGCAACGGGGATCGAACCCGCGACCCCAAGCTTGGGAAGCTTGTGCTCTGCCGGCTGAGCTATGCCCGCCTCGGGCTTTCCATCACTCCCGATGGGGAGCGGCAGAAACAACCAGATTCTGCGTTTAAGAACGCCTCATATTACAGGTGAAATATGTGAAGTCAAGTAGTTTTGTGATGACGTCGAATGCCTTGACATATCCGGTTAGTAACCATAAAATTTCCGAACCCATATAATCAAACCCCGACAAATAGAAGGAAATGCCCTTGCGAGACGACTCCGGTCCCGGCCTGCTGGATCTCATTAAATCCTTTCTTCGGAAGAAACCGTCCCTTCTCAAGGGATCCGACCTAACAGAAGAGATCCATGACCTAATGGACGAGGGTCAAGCCAAAGGGCTAATTACCGGTGAGGAGTCGGATATGGTCTATGGTATCCTCGACCTGAAGGATACCACCGCCCATTCAATCATGGTCCCCCGCACCGAGATCTTTTCCGTGGCGATGGATGCCACCCTGGATGAGGTGATTCGACTTGTTACGGAATGCGGTCACACCAGAATCCCTTTCTACAAAGGCACCATAGATATAGTCGTAGGCATCCTCCATTCCAAGGACCTGCTGAAGCTGTGGGGACAGCCGCCTGAGACGCCCATTCCCACTGAGATCCTCCGTCCCCCTTACTTTGTCTCCGGCACAACCAGGGTTATGGACGTACTCAGGAACCTACAGGAAAGACAGACACATTTGGCCGTTGTCACAGACGAATACGGCGGCACCGCGGGCATAATCACCGTCGAAGACATCATAGAGGAAATAGTGGGTGAAATCATGGACGAACACGACAACGAGCAGTCCTTTATCAGCGCTGTCGATGAAGACTCGTTCATGGTGGACGCCCGCCTGGAGATAGAAAAACTCGGGAAGCATCTGGGAGTCGAACTTCCCGAGGGAGACTTCGAGTCCGTAGGAGGTTTTATCATCCATCTGATGGGAAAGATCCCGGAAAAGGGAGATCAACTCACTTTCGGCCCTCTCCACATAACGGTCCATTCAGCGGACGAAAGGAAAATATACAAGGTCAAAGTCAGCCTTCGCCCACCCTCTGAATCCCCCATTCAGGTCCATGAGAAAAAATGACTCGCACTCCGCCCTGTCATGGCGTTTCACAAAGTTTTTCAGGCCGCGGACCTATGGGATGAAAGCACACTTAAGACCGGATCGTATCAACATCCTTGCGGCAATCCTATCAGGACTGATGCTTACAGCCGCGTTCCCACCGGCCACAACTGATTGGTTCATATGGTTTGCGCTGGTCCCACTGCTGGCGGCTATGAACAATCAATCAGCATCAAAGTGTTTCCATCTTGGGTTTATTACCGGAACGGTCCATTTTATTTCATTAATGTATTGGATAGTTGTCGTACTTGGAAAATATGGTGGGCTAAATGTCTATTTAAGTATTTTTATATTAATTTTGTTATGTTTTTATCTTGCCATTTATATTGGTTTATTTGGTCTTCATTTTTTCTTTTTTTTCAATGCACGGTTCGGACTTCTCCTTACGGCAGGGGGCTGGGTCTGCCTGGAGTATCTTCGCGGCAGGCTTCTTACAGGGCTTCCCTGGTGCTTCATGGGTCACTCACAGGCGGCCCGACTTTACATTATTCAGATCTGCGACCTGGTGGGGGTTCTTGGATTGAGTTTTCTGGCTGCAGCGGTAAATATGCTGATCTTTGGAATCATTTTCGACCGCGGCCCTGCAAGGAAGAACCAACTAATTATCCAGACCTCTTTTGTAATTGTGCTCATAACAATGACACTCCTGTACGGCCGGCTGAAACTTCAAGAGACTCCCGGCGCTACCCTATCTCCCATGCGCGCGGCCGTCGTCCAGGGCAACATCGACCAGTCGGAAAAATGGCTCCCCGAGTTTCAGCAAAGGACAATTGACTCTTACGAGAAATTGAGCCTGGAGGCCGCCCGCGCAGAACCTGATCTCATCGTATGGCCTGAGACGGCTGTTCCCCTTTTCTTTCAGGACCGGTCTCAACTTTCCCGGCGTATAATGTCAATCCCACGCCTTACACAGGCCGATCTACTCTTCGGAAGTCCCGCATATGTGGAATCGGACAATGAGGTGAATTACACCAACCGGGCCTATCTCCTTTCAGTGGAGAACAACGCCATTCTAACTTATGACAAGGTTCACCTTGTCCCTTTCGGGGAGTACGTGCCCCTTCAACGCCTTTTGCCTTTTGTGAACCGCCTTGTCCCGGCCGCAGGTGACTTTGTTCCGGGTGATCAAATCGCCCCGCTCGGCTCTGACCTGTACTCAGCCGGAGTACTGATCTGCTATGAGGCTGTCTTTTCCAACCTTGCACGCAGCCAAGTCCGGAAGGGCGCGGACATACTGGTTAATTTAACTAACGATGCATGGTTCGGTAAAACAAGCGCCCCCTTTCAGCACTTTTCAATGAGCGTTTTCAGGGCTGTTGAGACCCGGCTTCCTCTTGTGAGGGCCGCCAACACAGGCATCAGCGCCTTTATCGATGCAAAAGGCCGTGTTATGGTAAAGGGAGATCTATTCCGGGAATTGGTTCTCGTGTCGGACATAATCCCGTCGGAAAAAGACATCACGTTCTACGTTAGGTATGGAGACCTTGTCCCGATCTTGCTTTTGGCAATAATTTCTGTTAAATTTATTTGTTTGATGAGAAGCAGACTACGCAGCGAATATTTTCTGCGCCCTTAAGGAGGCCACATGTACAACGAACTTATCAATCGAATCAACGAACTGGAAGAACTCATAGAATCCATTCGAGGGTATCTTTGACCTTGACACCCGGGAAAAAGAGCTTGAAAGAATCGAAGATCTCATGGCAAGGGCTGAATTCTGGCAAAAGGACCAGGAAGAGGCGTCCCGGGTGAGCCGGCAGCGCGCCGCCCTGCAGGATACCTTGGAGCAGTGGAAGAATTTCCGCCGCCAAATCGACGACGCGCACCTTCTGGCCGATATGGCCGAGGAGGAGGATGACAACGCCACTCTCAAAGAAGTGGAACGTGATGTGTCACGGCTGGAAAAAGAGCTCGCCATGCTTGATCTTCAGACCCTCTTGGGTGAGCCGGACGATATGCGTAACGCCATTCTTTCCATCAACGCCGGCGCAGGTGGCACAGAAGCTCAGGACTGGGCCGAGATGCTCCTTAGAATGTACCTGCGGTGGTGTGAATCAAAGGGGTATGAAGTTGAAACCCTTGATCACCAGCCGGGAGACGAGGCCGGTATCAAAAGCGCAACCATCACCGTAACCGGACCCTATGCCTACGGGTATTTGAAATCAGAGCATGGAATCCACCGCATGGTCCGAATCTCTCCTTTTGACGCAACAGGCAGGAGACACACGAGCTTTGCGTCGGTGAGCGTGGTCCCTGAGGTTGATACGGACATCACGGTGGAAATCAATGAAAACGACCTCCGCATAGACACCTTCCGCGCCAGCGGACCAGGGGGCCAACATGTGAACAAGACCAGCTCGGCCATACGGATCACCCATTTCCCCACGGGAATAGTGGTTCAGTGCCAAAACGAAAAGTCACAGCACCGCAATAGGGAAATGGCCCTGAAGGTTCTTACGGCTCGGCTCTATGAACTGGAAAAACGGCAAAAAGAAGAAAAGAAACAGGAAATGCATGATACTCAGAAGGATATCGCTTGGGGCAGCCAGATCCGGTCCTATGTATTCAATCCTTACCGGGTAGTGAAGGACCACCGAACCAACGTGGAGGTGGGCAACCTGGAGGGGGTCATGGACGGAGATCTGCAGCCTTTCATAGACGGTTATCTTCGATTTAGGAAAGAAGATCAATCCCCTAATCCAATGCCGGCCCGATACTCTTGACGTACTCAGCCATTCCAAGCACGATTCCTTCGGCAAGGGCCTCCAGGTAAGACTTGCTCATTAGCCGCCCCCTTTCGGTCGGATTCGTGATAAACCCGATTTCCACGAGCACCGCCGGCATTTCAGCACCTATCAGCACGTAAAAAGGGGCCTGCTTCACCCCCAGGCTCTTGACTCCCTGTTGGGACTTTTTGAGACGGTTGATCATACCCTGCTGTACCTCATACGCCAGCTTGCTGGATTCGCTGATCCTTGTGTTGAGCATGAGATCGTTCAGGATTGTCTGAAGGTCGCTGATATTCTTTTCCGAAGTTGCGTTCTCCCTGGCAGCCACGAGCACGGCCCGTTCGTCCGTTGCCATGTTAAGGAAGTAGGTCTCGATCCCATGTATGCCGGCCTGTTTATGAGCATTTATATGGAGAGAGATGAACAAGTCTCCTTTTTTCATATTGGCAAATGCGGTTCGCCGCTCCAGGGGTATAAAGGTATCGTCGACCCGGGTCAACAAGGCTTCGCACTCAAGGTCCTTTTCTGTCTTCAGCGCAAGGATCTTAGCCAGCTTCAGCACGATGTCTTTTTCCATGATTCCGCCTGGATAAACGGTTCCCGGGTCTTTGCCACCATGCCCCGGGTCTATTACGACCCGCCTGACTCCAAGCCCTAGCTGCTGTGCAAGGGAAACTTTACTATCCGGCTCCTTGACCCTTCGAACCCCTCTAGTTGTTCTTTTTTTTAATTCTTCTATTTTTTCTTTCTCTTTTTTATCATCTATCTTAACTCCTTTAACGTCAATAACTATTCTAAATGGATCGTATAAGTGAAATATTTTATATCCTTCGATGGTTTCAATATCTAAAACTACCCTTACCGTATCCTTCTGGTTTTGAGCCGCCCTTGCCTGGCGAAGAAGGCCGTCACGGATAGGGATTGATGCTTCTATGTCGGTTGCAACGGCATCTTTAAGGTCAACATACAGCCGCCTGGGTTTATTCAGTTCCGGATCTTTTTGGAGCAGGTGAGACTCGTATTTTACCGGTCGTTCCATATCCACCACCACGCGTGTGTATGTAGGCGTGGACCAGTGACGGATATCCATAACACGTGCCGAGCCGGCAAGCGCCTCTTTAATGCCTTCCGGCTCCCTTTCCCGGTTTTCCTTACTCAGCAAAGCGGCCAGCTCGTCCATCATGGAGCGAGCACGGTCTCTCATGTCTCCGGATGGATACTTTATATCCACCTTCAAGAATTCCACGTATGCCTGTGTTAAATTTTTCTTATCCTTATAATAGATTTCCCCGATTCTATATTGTGCATCATCCGCAAGCCTGTGTTCCGGATGGTTTTCTGTTACCCTCTTATATAGGGAGACGGCCCGGTCCAGATCATCCCCAAGGCCCGAGTACCGGTGGAGTTTGCTGTACATTCTCCCGGAAAAGTAAAGAGCCCAGGCTGCCTCTCCGCTCTTTGGATATCGCTCGTATATTTCCTGATACTGTTTAAGGCATTTCTCCCAGTTGTGCCGGAACTTCATCCTGCTGTTGGAATTATACAGGGATTGCCTGCATGCATTGGCCTTTTCAAGGAGACCGGCTTCTGCAGATGCGCAACACGGGCGGGTGTCCCAGGCCCACACAGCCATCATGAGCAGGACGAAAAACGAAATTATGTTCTTCTTGCTTGCGATAGTGAACATGAGGCTCTCAAGCGTTTTTCCTCTCGGAGAACATGCGTTGGTACACCCTGCCTGCCATTACTTGATATGAATTAGGAGAAGACTTCCGCATATCCGCCTCATAAAACAGGGAGACCTTCTCCCATGGAACCACCCGAATCGTAGTCCCGTATTCGATGCAGTTCATTCAAGGCCTGAACAGGGGTCATGTTGAGAATGTCCGGTTCGCGGACCCACCGAACAAGCTGAGTTGAGCGGACTCCTTAGCGTTCCCCTTTTGTACACTCCTGGAGATCCGGGGCCTCCCGGTTCCATCAACATCATCGCCTTCCAAGTTTTTCAGTATTTCCATGGCCCGCTTGATGACTTCTTCCGGAAGGCCCGCAATCCGGGCGACTTGAATACCGTAGCTTCTGTTCGTGCCTCCCGGGACCAGCTTCCTGAGAAAAATGATCCGGCCTTTCCACTCCTTGACGGCGATGTTGAAGTTCTTTACCCTCTGCCGGGTAGCCATGAGCCCGGTCAGTTCGTGATAATGAGTTGCAAACAGCGTACGTACACCCCGCCCCTCTCTATCGTGCAGGGTCTCGGCCACTGCCCAGGCAATACTAAGACCGTCGTACGTGCTTGTTCCACGCCCTATTTCGTCCAAAACCACAAGGCTGCTGGGTGTGGCATGTCTCAGAATGTTGGCGGTCTCGTTCATTTCCACCATGAAGGTGCTTCGGCCCCCTGCCAGATCATCAGAGGCCCCTATCCGGGTGAATATTCGGTCCACAAGGCCGATCTTTGCTCTCGATGCCGGCACGAAAGCGCCCATCTGTGCCATAAGGACCGTCAGGGCGGTCTGGCGAAGAATGGTTGACTTTCCCGCCATATTGGGGCCTGTTATGATGAGTAGTTGTTGCTCCTTTTCATTCAAGAAAATATCATTGGGAACAAAATCCTCTTCCTTGACTGTTTGTTCAACTACCGGATGTCGCCCATCAACGATTTCAATTGATCCTTCCTCGTTTATCTCGGGGTACACGTAACCGTTAAGATCCGCAGCCTCGGCCAGACTCGCCAAGGCGTCCAATCCGCCCAAGAGCTCACCGCTCCGTCGAATGCGCCTGTTCTCCCGGGCCACTGAAGCCCTGATGTTCTCGAAAATCTCCATCTCGAGAACGACTCGCTTCTCCTCTGCACCAAGAACCTTCTCCTCGAAACCCTTGAGCTCCTCGGTTATGTACCGCTCCCCGTTGGTCAGGGTCTGCTTGCGGATGTAGTTTTCCGGCACACGCCCAAGGTTGGCCTTTGAAACCTCGATGTAATAACCGAACACCTTATTGTAACCGACCTTCAGGCTCCCTATACCCGTCCGCTCCTGCTCCTTGGCGGCCAGATCCGTTATCCAGCCCTTCCCGTCACGGGTAATTCTAATGAGCTCGTCAAGGTCCGCGTTGTATCCCTCCCTAATGAATCCACCCTCCCTGATACCCGGAGGAGGTTCATCAACAACCGACTCCTCGATAATGTCCGCCACATCTTCCATGGGATCCAGTTCCGCCTCGATCTCGTCCAGGAGTTCACTTGCTGAACCCTGAAGTGCGAGCCTCAGCCCGGGAATTCTACGGATGGAAACCTTGAGCGCCACCAGATCTCTTGCATTGGTCCTCCCCAGGGAAATCCTGCCGTTAAGCCTCTCCAGGTCGTACATCCCTTTGAGCAGATCACGAACCTCCTCTCTCATAATCCGGTTGTCCCTGAAGCTCGCCACGGCAGCCAGCCGCCTCTTGATCTTTCTGATGTCCAGAAGGGGATATCCCATCCAGCGCTTCAAGAGTCTCTTTCCCATGGGAGTAACCGTATTGTCGAGGACCTGGAGGAGTGTACCTTTTGTTGTATCCGACCGAATGCTTCTGAAGAGCTCGAGGTTCCTGGTGGTGGCCTCGTCCAGCAACATATAACCGCCCAGATGATAGGTGTATAACTCCTTTATGTGCTCGGGAAACTCCCTCTGGGTACGGTGCAGGTAATACACGACGGCGCCTGCGGCTGTTATGCCCTGCCTCATCCCACTGCAACCGAACCCCTCCAGCGAACGAACTCCCAGTTGTTGTTTCAAGATCCGTTCAGCTGTTGTCCTGTCAAAATCGGTTCCGTCCAGCAATTCCACGCGATAGGAGCCGAGCTCAGCCCCCCCCATCACCGGGTCCCCTTCGGGAATCAAGACCTCGGCGGGATCAATCCGCCCGAGCTCACCGAAAAGCTCATCAAGTTCCGTCACCTCGGTGACGCGGAACTCTCCGGTTGATAAATCCACGTGTGCCAGCCCCCACCTGCCCGGCTCGGAGGCAACTGCGGCCATGAAAACATTTGATGCTCCGGTTGATGTGTCTTCGTCAAGGATCGACCCCGGGGTCACCAGTCGCGTTACCTCGCGCCTGACGATCCCCTTGGCCGACTTTGGATCTTCCACCTGATCGCATATGGCCACTTTCCGTCCCTGCTCCACAAGCTTCGCCACGTATGCCTTGGCGGAATGGTATGGAAAGCCGCACATGGGCACTTTCCTGCCGTCGTGGTTACCCCTTGATGTCAGTGTGATCCCCAGAAGACGGGACGCCGTCTCAGCATCCTCAAAAAACATCTCATAGAAGTCGCCCATGCGAAAAAACAGGATCGCGTCCGGATATTGGCTTTTGATCCCCAGGTACTGCCTCAGCATGGGAGTGGCCTGTTTCATGGACCTTTCTCTTTGGAATTCATCATATCCGTTGAAAGCGCCGGTTGCTGGGATTCAGGCGTCTTGGTCCCCTCCACCGAATCCATACGGGCAATGGTGTCCCAGAGCCTGCACTGGGGGCACTGCCATTGCAGATCAACCGGACGATATCCGCATTCTGTACACTGGAATTCCAGGGAAGGCACGTTCAGGTGTTCGATCAGGTCTCTATAGGCAACCAGGGCCTCTTCCTTCAGGTCCTGCTCCAGGAGTATGCTCCCCAGAAGTGTGCGGGCTTCCCAGAAGAAAGGGTTCAACTCCAGGGCCTGCTCCAGCTCACTCACCGCACCGGAAGCGTCCTTTCTGCTGCTGTAAAGAAATCGGCCCAGGGCCAAATGCGTGAAGGAGTCAGCCTTTTTTTCCGCACATTCTTTAAGGAACTCCTCCACCTGTCCGGGGTTTTTGAGACGGGAGTATGCTCCTTCGAGACGCCTGTAGGCCAGAAAAGTGAATGCCGGGGCCATTTCCGCTATGGTTTTCCAGGTTGCAACGGCCCTTTTTACGTCGCCCTTATCGAGATAAAGATCCCCAAGATGAAGGTAGGCGTCAATACAAGCAGGATCCAATGAAACGGCCTTTTTGTAGCATGCCTTCGCCCTTGTTGCATCCCCTCTCTCAAAAAATATCTTTCCTTCTTCCGTCTTGTGGTGCGCAAGGATGTGGGAGTGACCGTCGGTGACCAGCCGTGCTATCCTCTGTCTGGCCTGAAAGGCGTTTTCCCAGTCCTTCAGATCTTCATAGATCTTCTCAGTCTCCAAGAGAGCGTCCAGGTTCGCTGGCTCATTTTCAAGAACCTCGGAAAAGGTCTTGAGCGCCCTGTCCAGGAAACCGCCCTTTCTGTAGTCGAGACCCAGGTCGAAAAGCGCACGGTTTCTCTGCCCCTCTTTGATGCTGGGCCTCAGAATAATATTTCGCCTTATGCGGATGGCACGGTCGATGTCGCCCTTGGAACGGTAAAGATTGCCCAGCGCTACATAGGTCTCGACCGTCCCGGAATCCAGCTTAACCGCCCTTGTAAACTCCTCAATGGCCTGGTCATGGTCATTGGAAAGGATATACTGGACACCCTTAAGGAAGGCCAGGTCTCCTTCACGTGACAGGCCTGCCCTTGGTGCGGCCTTCCTGCGCTTTACAGTCAGGCCGATCAACAGGCCGAGAAAGAAGAAAAGCAAAGCAGCGGCGAGGACCATCTGATTGGAAGGGAGCAGAATCCATTGCCAGATCGCGTGCCACATCAGGGAATCACCTGCCCATTACCGGTCGGCCCCGTTCTTCAAGTCCGTTGTTACTGGAGAGAGCTCTTCAGAAGTAATGGGTAGATTACGCAACGAATTCAGCTCTGCATCTTTGTCTCTGGAGGCCTTTTGAAGAATTCGCAGCTCCTTCTTGAGACGGATCCGCTCCACCATTCCATACAGGCCCGCCACGAGGATGCCGAAAAGAAAGGAAACGGTAACCACATGATAAACCGTGATGTGGGGCATCTCACCTTGCAATCCCGGCAGGTCCACGCGGAATGTCAGGGAAGTTGAAAAGGCATCCTGGTTCTGGACTATCAGAATCAGGACAACAAGCATAATGATAATGGCAAGGATGAACTTGATATGTTTCATGCGTGACCTCCAGGGGGAAACCAATACCGGCCTCTACAACCGGTCGAAATAGGGGCGCAACTCCTTGTAAGTCTCTCTGATATGCTGTGGAATCACTCGAACATCTCCGAATACCGCCATAAAATTGGTATCCCCATTCCATCGAGGGACAACGTGAAAATGTAGATGATCTTCCATGCCGGCCCCGGCCACCCTGCCCAGGTTAAGGCCCACATTAAAACCATCGGGACCCATATGCCTCTTTAGTATATGGACAGCCGCCCGGACCCGGTTCATAAGGTCCAGCATTTCCTCGTCGGACAGCTCTTCGACCCCTCCCACGTGACGAACCGGCGCCACCAGGAGGTGCCCGTTTATGTACGGGTATTTATTCATGATAACGAGGGTCTTCCGCTCGACCCGAAGGATGAGTCGCTCCTCGTCCAGGCTTCGATCATCCCCCGGACACAGGATGCATCCGTCCACATCCCCGTCCGATAAGATATACTCCATTCTCCATGGCGCCCAGAGTACTTTCATAACCGCCTTGCCGGCTGGTTCATCAGTTCCATACGACATACTCCTGTGTTATTCGGCGTCGAGTTCCACTATGCGGCCCTGAACCGTTTCAGCCAGCTCCAGAAACCCCAGGGTGTTAGCGCCCTTCCGGCAGGGCCCGGTTGCAGTCCCGGGATTGAATAACAGGATCCCTTTTCGAACCCTGTTGGAAGGGCTGTGGGAGTGCCCATACACAATTATATCAACTTCAGGGAAAAGACCGGTTACGGCCTTTTCCACAGTATCCGGCCCGCCTGTTCCATGAGTAAGACCTATCTTCCAACCGTCAAGTTCCAGGATTCTTGCACCGGGAAGCAGTTCCCGAACATCCGGAGGGTCCATGTTCCCATGGACACCATAAAAATTACCCCTGTCCAGGAACCTTACCACCTCTGTGGATACCACATCGCCCGCATGCACCACAACATCCACTTCAGCCAGATGTCTCTCATAGATCCGGACCAGGGACGACGTGACCCTTTCGAGGTGAGTGTCCGATAACACACCGACTTTTATAGCCATTTTTAGACCTATCTCCCACCGGATACTGTCTTGTTTAGTTTCCGGGAGTATAGCAATCCTGATGAAAAAGACAACCCATATTCCATCCAAGACACATCACCATCATTTTCATCTACATCTGATCCTGCACGGATGTCTCTCCTGTTGATCCTTTCTCAATGCTCTGCTATGTTACGACGTAATAAGAGGAGCCCTTAGTGCTTGGTCCCTCAAGGGCGCAATCGGGAACAACGAACCCAACGGTTTTTTTGGGCCGGCCAGGGAGGCGGATTATATGCCCATCTATGAATTCTATTGTGAAGCATGTCACATGGTGTTCAACTTCTACTCCGGTTCCGTCAACACTGACAGACGTCCAAACTGCCCCAAATGTGGCACAACCGATATGCACAGACGGGTGTCTTTGTTCTCCGCCCTCAAGCATAGGGAAAGTGATGGGGGGGAGGACCCGGACCTTCCCGACATGGATGAGGGAAGGCTGGAGCAGGCAATGAGCTTGCTGGCCGGAGAGGCGGAACACATGGATGAGGACGACCCAAGACAGGCCGCAAAACTCATGCGCAAGTTCTCGGATATGACAGGCATGGAACTCGGGCCGGGATTTCAGGAGGCCCTGAGCCGCATGGAGGCCGGGGAGGATCCCGAGCAGGTGGAGGCTGAACTCGGTGATGCCCTGGAGACGGATAACCCTTTTGAGTTCAGGAAGAAGGCATCACCCACGCTGAGGAGGATGCTCCCGCCCAGAGTGGATGACACGCTCTACGACCTGTAATAGCCCGTTTTTCAAAATCTGACGAGTTCCACGTCTCCCCAGGCGGCCATGGCCTTACCCAGCACAACCAGACCTCCTCTGACACCTTCTATTTGAGAGGCCCAATCAGCAGCCCTTTGCAGATCGGACCGTTTCTTAATCCGGTTACCCAGCGCCGTGGCAGTACTGTCCGCCAGAGCCGTAGACCCAGCCACCACACAAGCCGCATCCGCCTTGCCGAGACTGAGGGAGTGACCCACGGAACCCGAGGACGAACATACCCCCACAGGCATCGAACCCGCCGAAATCCTGAGCCCTATTTTCATGTTCAATGGTGATCGTCCGGCCAGTACCGTCACTGTCACAGGACGCTTCAAGGCCAGGAAAACATCTCCTCCGTTTTCAACGATCACCTGAGAACTCAAGGCCAGAAGACCGGTCCCCACGTATTGGGCGACAGCCCCGGCAACAGCCGCCATTGGACCGACACCCGCGCTTCCCGAGGCACGGATCATATCTCGTATTATTTGGGGAGCCAGGGTGTCGTCCCGCACCGGCGAGAGGGCGGATAGAAATTCAGGGTGCCGGTTTATGTAGGCTTCGATGGGCTGGCGCGCATTGAACACCAGGTTTTTGGCTTCGGACACCATTGCCCGGTCAGCGCCGATCCACAGGTCGGTTTGACGAACCTTCACCTCGAACCCGACAAGGTCCCTCCCCCTCATCCTTCGGCGGTATGTTCGTGCGGTTTCCGAATACATGCTTTTCATTCCCGGGCCCCATCAGTCCCAGGAATTAAGCCCTATTCCCACTCAATAGTGCTGGGAGGTTTCGACGAGATGTCGTAGACTACTCTGTTTACGCCCCTTACCCGGTTGATGATCCGGTTGGAAATCCGGGCAAGGACCTCGTATGGGATGCGCGTCCAGTCGGCCGTCATGGCGTCCAGGCTGTCAACGGAACGAACGGCAATAACGTGTTCATATGTCCGCTCGTCCCCCATAACACCCACCGTCTTTACAGGAATAAGAACTGCGAAGGACTGCCACACCTTTTCATGATAGCCGGCTGCAATCACCTCTTCCTGTACGATCGCATCGGCATGGCGAAGGATCTCCAGGCGATCAGGAGTTACTTCACCCAGGATCCGGACCGCCAGTCCGGGACCGGGAAAGGGTTGCCTGTGCACCATCTCCCGTGGTATCCCGAGTTCCGCTCCCACAAGGCGAACCTCGTCTTTGAAAAGCTCCCGGAGAGGTTCCACGAGTTCCAAATTCATGACTTCGGGCAGGCCGCCCACGTTGTGATGACTCTTGATAGTGACCGAAGGTCCCTTGGATGAAACGCTTTCTATCACGTCCGGATAAAGCGTACCCTGTGCCAGGAACTTGACATGGCCCAGTTCACGGGCCTTGGCCTCGAATACTTCTATGAACTCTCTCCCTATGATCTTTCGTTTCTCCTCCGGATCGGTCACTCCCTTCAGCCTCGAAAGAAAAAGGGTTGAGGCGTCCACCCTGTGGAAATCAGTTTTATAGTGCTCCTGAAAGAACTCCGACACCTCTTGACTCTCACCACGGCGCAGGAGCCCGTTGTCAACAAATATGCATGACAGGTTCCCACCTATTGCCTCGTGCAGAAGAACAGCCGTAACAGTGGAATCCACCCCTCCGGACAGACCGCAGATGACGCGTTCCCCTCCTATCCGATCACGAAGCTGCTTCACTGTGGCTCTAACGAACGAAGCCATGGTCCAAGACGGTTCACAGCCGCATATCCTGAAGAGAAAATTCTTGAGCACTCTATTGCCGTTGGGCGTATGGGCCACTTCCGGGTGAAACTGAACCCCGAAAAACCCGCGCTTCCTGTCCGCCATGGCAGCAACCGGACTGTTGGCGCTCCTGGCGATGGCTGTAAAGCCGTCCGGCATCTTTTCAATCCGGTCGCCGTGACTCATCCATGCCATCTGCATGCTTCCCAAGGTAAAGCCGCGAAACAGATCCGCGTCGTCCTCCACGATGACTTCAGCACTGCCATACTCCCGGTCCGCCGCCCCGGCCACCGCCCCACCCAGAGCATGCGTCAGGTACTGCATACCATAGCAGATTCCCAGCACGGGCACGCCCATATCGAGAACATAGGGGTCGGCCATAGGGGCGCCCCTATCGTAAATGCTGGATGGCCCGCCGGAAAGGATTATCCCGCTCGGGCCGAATGCCCTTATCGTGTCAATATGTATATTGAAAGGATGTATTTCGCAGTATACTCGAGCCTCTCGCACACGCCTTGCGATCAACTGGGTGTACTGGGACCCGAAGTCCAGGATGAGGATGGGTTTATTCCACACTATAATTCGGAGCCTCTTTAAGGATTATTACGTCGTGCACATGGCCCTCTTTAAGGCCGGCGGCAGTCACTTGAACAAAGCGGGGTTTTGTCCTTAGTTCGTCAAGGGTCCTGCATCCCAGGTATCCCATCCCCGCCCGAAGACCGCCGGTGAGCTGGTACACCGTATCTGCGAGCAGGCCACGGTATGGTACGCGCCCTACGATGCCTTCGGGAACAAGCTTTTTTTCGGCCTCCACGTCACCTTGAAAATACCTGTCCCTGCTGCCTTCCTTCATGGCCTCAATAGACCCCATCCCGCGGTAGACCTTGTAAGTCCGCCCTTGATAAAGGATAGTCTCACCCGGGCTCTCCTCTGTCCCGGCAAACAGGCTCCCTATCATCACGGAGTCCGCACCCGCTGCAATGGCTTTGGTTATGTCCCCCGAGAATTTGATTCCGCCGTCTGCGATTATGGGAATCCCGTGTTTTCGAGCCTCGGAGCCACAATCAATGATGGCGGTTATCTGCGGTACCCCGATGCCCGCCACCACCCTGGTCGTGCAGATGGAACCGGGGCCTACACCCACCTTCACGGCGTCCACACCGGCGTCGACCAGGGCCTTGGTACCCTCAGCCGTAGCCACATTGCCCGCTATGAGTTCCAGGTCAGGATAACGTTTCTTCAAATCCTTCACCGTCGCAAGCACTCCGTCGGAATGCCCGTGGGCGGTGTCAATCACCACCACATCCACATTGGCCGCAACCAGACGTTCACAACGTTCCCGGGCGTCCTTGCCGACTCCTACGGCAGCCCCAACTCTTAAGCGCCCCATGGGATCCTTGCAGGAATCAGGGTATTTCCTGATCTTTTCAATGTCCTTAATAGTAATTAAGCCAACAAGTTTGCCTGCCTCGTCCACAACAAGAAGCTTCTCGATCCTGCGCTGGTGCAGGATGGCCTTGGATTCCTCCAAGGTAATACCCATTTTTGCGGTGGCAAGGTCTTCTTTGGTCATGACCGAATCCACACGCTGGTCCAAATTCGTTTCAAAGCGAAGGTCTCGGTTTGTTATGATGCCCATAAGATTGCCTTCCTTGACCACGGGAACCCCGGAGATGCGGTACTTACTCATGATATCGAGGACGTCGGAGATCTTCCGCTCCGGTTCAATCGTTATGGGATCAACGATCATACCGCTCTCCGACTTCTTAACCTTCTCCACCTCCAGCGCCTGGCGCTCCACGCTCATGTTCTTGTGCACAAAACCTATGCCGCCCTGCCTTGCAATGGTTATGGCCGTCTCAGCTTCGGTCACGGTGTCCATGGCCGCGCTGACAATGGGTATATTAAGCATCACGTTTCCTGTCAGCCGTGTCCGGACATCAGTTTCATTAGGAACCACGTTCGAATGATCCGGGACAAGGACCAGGTCGTCAAACGTGTACCCGGTCCGGATTTCGATGTCGTTACTCATTTTCATCTCCCTGTAGGTACTCGATAAGAAGGCCCTCCAGAATGTCCGAAAGGCAAACAGTCACTTGAGACGCCTCAAAATGATTCAAAATACGCAAAACCGCCAACGCCCCTGCGGGAATCACATCGGCCCTGCCCGGATCCAGCCCTTTAAGATGACGCCTGCTTTCAACGGACAGGCGAATGACACGGCCATACAAAGCCTCAAGAGCCCTGCGCTCCAGAATAAGACCGTTCATTCGGTTCGGATCAACATCCTTGACATCTATGTCGTAAGCCATGGCCGCCAGGGTCGTCAAGGTACCCCCGGACCCGATGAGCGGGGCGGAAAAATGGAACGTCTTCGAAAGAGAAATCCCTTCCGACAAGATTCCGTCTACAAAACTTGAAGCAGCGGCAAGGGCATTGCTGGGCAAGGGGTCTTCGTAAAGAAACGCCTCCTTGAGCAAAAGGGCTCCCAAGGGCAATGATGTGAGTTCCCCGCAGTCTGCTTTTTCATGCCCCCGTACGACGAATTCAGTGGTTCCTCCCCCTAAATCGAAGATGACGTAAGGCCCTCTTAAATAACCTAGGGAGTGCAGTACGCCCTTTGCGGTCAAAAAGGCCTCTTCCTCACCGGAGATCGGAAGAAATCGCACCCCGGTTGCGCCCAAAATACGTTCAATGAACGTATGCCGGTTTTTTGCGGTACGGGTGACACCGGTGGAAACCGCGCGAACTATTTCACCCCCTGCTTCGTCCACAACCCCTGCGAAAAAACCCACAGCCTCACATGCCCGGATGATCGCGTCTTCCCGGATCATTCCCGACCCTGAAAAAGACCCGAACCCGTCGGCAAGCCGTATGGTCCTGCGTTCCCTTGCCAGCGTCCGGAACAGGGTGTTGTCATCAGAAGCGGCTCTTGCAAGCAGGAGTCGAGCCGTATGTGTACCCACCTCGATGGAAGCTATGGCAGGAGTGGTCATACTGGGGTTTTCCCGTTCCAGTTCCCGCATTAAATCCCATTATGTTGGAATTCCTTAAAGTTACAACAAGATAGCAAACGCTTTGTTGATTTTCAAGGAATAATCCTCATAAGGCGGCACCTCAACTGTTCTAAGCCTTTTCATACAGCAACCACCTACGGCTTGCCCGCAAGCATGCCTGAAATCAGATCTGCGATTGAGCCCAGTTCCCTGGACCCCATTAGACGGCATAGGACCAAGTATACCATGACACCAAAACCCACCAGCAGACCAAGACCCGCCAACAGTTCACCCTGACCGGCATCTACGCCCGGATTCCACAACATCCTATGGGCGATAAAGAGCGCCGTCCCCATAGCGAGTGAAGAAATCAGGCTTATCCCGGCCGAGGTCAGCAGCGGACGCATGTCAAAAGCACCGACCCGACGATATAGCAAGAAGCCCAGCAGGAGAAAATGAATCGCAGAGGCAATGGATAGAGCAAGGGCCAGCCCTCCGTGTTTCAGCGGGCCCATCAGGATCAGACTGCAGGCGGTGTTGACAATCATGGCCAAGAAAGCTGCACGTACCGGTGTCTTAGTATCCTGTAGAGCATAAAACCCTGCAACTACAACGCGAATACCGGAGAAAGCCCACAACCCGGCACAATAGAAGGCAAGGGCCTGAGCGGTCATATCGGTGGATAGCGCTTGAAAAGCTCCACGCTCAAATAGAACCCGAACAATAGGGCGCCCCAGGACCATGAGTCCGATCATGGAGGGAATAGTGATGAAGAAGACCATTCTGAGAGCATACTCAAGGGTGTTACTGAACGTCCGCAGTCCTTCTTCGGCGGCCTGCCGGGAAAGCGAAGGCAGCGCCGCCGTGCTTATGGCTATGGCAAATACCCCCAATGGCAACTGTACGAGGCGGTCGGCATAGTAAAGCCAGGAGACACTTCCTTGCGGAAGAAATGACGCCAGAAGGGTCCCTATGAATTGGTTCAATTGGTAAACGGCTGAACCAAAAACCGCGGGGAGCATGAGGCGGCCGATCCTTAGGACAGCCGGATGTTCGGGCATCCAGAGGGGCCTGAGTGAAACTCCATATTTAAGTAACCATGGGATCTGAAGGAGCACCTGAAGGACCCCCCCCACTATCACGCCTACGGCAAGCCCCACCACAGGCTCGTTGAGCCGGGGCGAAAGCCAATAGACAGCGCCGATGATGCCCACGTTCAAGAAGATGGGTGCCGCAGCCGGGGCCGCAAAATGGCGAAGTGTATTCAGTATGCCCATGAATAGAGCCACCAGGCTGATAAGGAGAATATACGGGAAAGTGATCCTGGTAAGCAATACGGTCAGCTCATATTTATCTCCGACTCCGCCGAACCCATAGGCCTGAACACGCACGATCCACGGAGCGCTTAGTATACCCACAACCGTAAGCCCCACGAGAATAAGGGAAAGTATGGTCAGAGCCACCCTGGCCAGCTCGAGGGCGTCCTCGCGTGATTTCCGCTTGAGGTATTCCGTGAAGACAGGAATGAAGGCGATGCTCAGAGATCCTTCTGCAAAAAGCCGTCGAAGGAGGTTGGGAATTCTGAAAGCAACGAAAAACGCATCGGCTGCCATGCCCGATCCAAAATGCCGTGCCACAACCATGTCCCGTACCAGCCCAAGTATACGGCTCAAAAAGGTGAACAAGCCGACTGTCCCGGCTGCACGGCCCACCTGACGATTCTCCATGTTGTTTGACGCGGGCTGGGTCACTCCGTATCCCTGTGCTCAGGCTGAAAAACGGCGATTTAGGCTTGACATAGAGCTCTTTTTCTTATTAGAATGTCCACTTGTGTTTCAGTTGACACTGCATCGTAATCCATTCAATCCAGGAGGAGTTAAAGAGTTGGCAAACCACAAGTCAGCCATCAAGAGGGCCAAACAGAGCGAAGTCCAGAGGCTTCGGAACCGGGGATACAAGAGCCACGTCAAAAAGGCGATCAAGGATGTCCGCTCTGCCGTGACACAAAACTCACCCGAAAAAGCCATGGAAAACCTTAGAACAGCCACTTCAATTCTTCAAAAGACAGCGGCCAAGGGTGTGATCAAGCGCAACACGGCCTCCCGCAAGATTTCCCGTCTTTCCCGTCAGGTACACCAGATCTCTTCCTGAACGCGTAAATTCCTGCTCCCGTTTCCTTTGGGGACGGGAGTTCACTGTTCGCAAAGCGATAAGAAGAGCGCTTCCATGAGGGGATTTGTCCCTGAGCCCGACTTGAGAAGCCGGTCGGCTTCGTAAAGGGCGTAAACAGCCCTTTCCAGTTCATCCTCACTCCAGCTTCCGCACTGACTCATAAGACGCCGAGCGGCAAAAGTAGGCACGGAGAGTTCCCGTGCGATTTGATCCGCTCTTGCACCCCCGGCGGTAAGAACCTTGGCCTGCCAGAGCAGCCTGACCTGGCGGTTAAGCATACCGATTACACCCAGAGGCGCTTCGCGCCTACCTTCCTCCTCCAGAAAACGGGCCAGTACGGTGAGCGCACCGCTCGCGTCCTTGATGGAAAACTTTTCCACAAGTTCGAAGATAGTGAAGCTCCGGCTGTGAACCGCCAGTTCCTTGACATCGTTG
Source organism: uncultured Desulfobacterales bacterium (assembly GCA_964413125.1). GTDB lineage: Bacteria > Desulfobacterota > DSM-4660 > Desulfatiglandales > HGW-15 > JAIPEI01. Next base: position 16,500 of record CAYPSZ010000237.1, on the reverse strand, counting down.
ACTCCCACCCTTGCACCGGCGCCGTGCCTGAGGCGAAGTTTTTCCAGCTCTCCATGGAGATCCCGAAGCCGGTCCCCGGTGATCTCCTGGAGCATGTCGCAAGCCTCGGGCTCCAGTTCCACGTCCAATTCCTTTGAAGTGCGCCGGATCCAAGCCCCCACCTGCTTTCCTTTCAGCTCATCAAAGGCCACGGCAAAGCCTGCATCGCGGATGGCCTTATAGAATTTGAAGGTGAAATTAACCTTGGCTGACACAAATATGAGGCATGTAGTATCGGCCGGCTGTTCCAGGTAGGGAATGAGCCGTGTAAGCTGGGCTGCGCTTAACAGCTCGGTCCTCCTGACGATGATAAGACGGTTTGGGGCCATAAACGGCATTGAACGGGCCCGCCCCACAATCTCATCCGGATCCAATTTCTTGTCTCCGTATATGATCTCCTGGTTGAAGCCCCGAGCGCTTTCCGGGATGTAGGAGCCGCGTATCCGGTCAAGGACCTTTTCCAGCCGGAATTCGCCTGTTCCATAAAACAGGTAGAAAGGATCCAGCCGACCCTTTTCCAGACGATCGAGTATGACTTCCGGTTGAAGATCCCGGGCCATCAGAACCTTTCCATGGTCTTGAGATAAACACGTTTTGCCAGACGCGCCGCAATCTTCTGCAGGGCACGCCGCTGGTTATGACTGGTAATAAGAGGGTCGGAGTCAACTTCGAACCCGGCCTGTTCCACCAGATTGTCCGCGCGCCAAATTAGCCTACCTGTTTCCCTCTCAACGAGCTTGGCTTCCAATTCCACAGTGAGTCGCCGACTGCTGGTGGTGATGTGGGTCACATCATTTTCCTTGACCGTTCTGATGTCCAGATCATAGGTCAGAGGATCGGTTCGAATATCTCTCACATGGCCCGACAGGACCATATGCGCATGTTCTCTTGGAATTACGGGAACTTTTGAATGACTTATAAACTCCTGTCGAATGACTTTGGTGAAATCAGGTTCAAAGGCCATGGCGGACGAAGTGCTGGTCATAAGAGGGATCGCCAGGCTCTTTATCTCCAAGCCCACAGGGCGCCCGTCCGCCCTGAACATATACCCGCATCCGGCAATTAGAATGAGGACAACCGCTGCCAGGGTCGATGTGATGGAAAGTCGGCGCAGGCAGGCATTGGGCGTGTTCATAGTCTTGTCTCCGGCTCGGTTACACCACCACATTCACCAGCTTCTTGGGAACCACTATCACTTTTTTTACAGGTTTGTCGCCGATGAATTTCTTTACCCGATCATCTTGGAGAGCGACTTTTTCCAGGTCCTCGCGGCTGCAGTCGTCTGCAACTTCGATTCGACTCCGCAGCTTTCCGTTCACCTGAATTACAACGGTCCGCCTATCCACCTCCAGGGCCTGTTTCTTGTAATCCGGCCAAGGGGTGTAAAGCAGGTTTTTACGACGGCCCAACAGGCTCCATAGTTCTTCGGTGATGTGAGGCACCACCGGAGCGAGCAAAATGACCGCAGCCTCCAAAGCTTCTCGGATAACCGGCCACTCGTCTTTGCCCGGTTCGTCATCCTCCGACATAATACGGCTGACTTCGTTCACCAGCTCCATGACCGCACTGATGGCGGTATTGAAGTGAAATCGGTCTTCAATGTCAAAGGTAACCTTTTGAATGGTCTGGTGGGTTTTCCGGTACAGGCTTCGATAGGGCTCCGAAGGCTCCCTCTCTCCTCCAAAAACCGATGAGGCCTTCAGGCTCTCCAGATTGTCCGTAATGAGTCTCCAGATTCGGTTGAGAAAACGGAATGACCCTTCCACTCCCTTCTCATTCCACTCCAGGTCGCGCTCGGGCGGCGAGGCAAACAGGCAGAACATCCTCACCGTATCCGCACCATACAAGTCCACCATGTCCTGGGGATCGATCACGTTCTTCTTGGACTTGGACATCTTCACAGTCGAGCCCAGTTCGACCTCTTTGCCGCACCGACTGCATCGACCCTCTTCCACCTCTTCAGGATACAAATACCCGTGTGTAGGACATGACTGGGTCTCCTTACAAACCATGCCCTGGGTGAGCAGATTGGTGAAGGGTTCACTCACATTCAGGTAATTAAGGTCCCTGAGTACGCGGGTGTAGAACCTGGAGTAAAGCAGATGCAGGATGGCGTGCTCTATCCCCCCGATGTACTGATCCACAGGCATCCAGTAGGACACACGATCCAAATCCAACGGCCCTTCCGAATAATCCGGACAGGCATACCGATCAAAGTACCATGACGACTCCACAAAGGTATCCATGGTATCGGTCTCCCTGCGGGCCGCACCATTGCATTGCGGGCATAAGGTATCGAAAAAGGAAGGCTCAAAAGGAAGAGGAGATCCCCCGTGGCTGCGCATCTCCAAATTCAGGGGTAGGACTACCGGAAGATCGGTTTCAGGCACCGGGACTGTTCCGCACTTGTCGCAGTACACGATGGGAATGGGAGCTCCCCAGTATCGCTGCCTCGATATATTCCAGTCTCTCAGGCGGTAGTTCACAGTCCTGTATCCCATGCCTTTCGATTCCAGCCATTCCGCGATGTACTCCAAAGCATCCAGGTTTTTCCTCCCGTTGAATTCGCCCGAGTTAGTCAGCACGCCCTCGCCCTCATAGGCTTCCGCCATGGTCTCTCCATGGAGCTCTTCCCCTTCGGGCTGAATGACAACCCTGACGACGAGACCGTATTTCCGAGCAAAATCAAAGTCCCGCTGATCATGAGCGGGAACCGCCATAATGGCCCCTGTCCCGTAATCAAACAAAACGAAGTTGCCCACGTAAATCGGGATCTCCTCTCCGGTGGCGGGATTGAGGCAGTAACGTCCCGTGAAGACCCCCTCCTTGACCGTAAAATCAGCGGTCCGGATGAAGCTGTCAACCTTGAGGGTCCGCTCAATGAAGTCGAGGACTTCCTTTTCCTGCTCCTTACCACGCACCAGGTCCTTGAGCATCGGGTGCTCCGGCGCGAAAACCATGAAGGTAGCTCCGCAGACCGTATCCTGGCGAGTCGTGTACACCTCTATTTCATCTTCCGACTCCACCACGGGAAAGCGGATAATTGCTCCGTGGCTCTTTCCGATCCAGTTTTTCTGCATTGTTAGGACCCGTTCAGGCCACCCTGGAAGCCGATCACAATGATCAAGGATCTCCTCGGCGTATTCCGTTATCTTGAAATACCAGGAATCCATCTCCTTTAGTACGATCTCCTGATCCGGGTGACGCCAGCAGCAGCCGTTTTCAACCTGCTCCTTGGCCAGAACCGTGCGGCACTTATCACACCAGTTGACATGAGTCTTCTTCTTATAAGCCAGCCCCTTTTCGTACATCTTGAGAAAGACAAGCTGCTCCCAACGATAATACTCAGGGTCGCAGGTGGCGAGCTCCCGGTCCCAGTCGTAGCTGAAGCCCATTCGTTTCAACTGCGAACGCATGGCCTCTATGTTTCCATATGTCCACGAAGCCGGATGAGTTTCGTTCTCGATGGCCGCATTTTCAGCGGGCAGACCGAAGGCGTCCCACCCCATTGGATGAAGGACGTTCTTTCCCCGCATACGTTTGTACCGGGCAACCACATCACCTATTGTGTAGTTCCTTACGTGGCCCATGTGTATCTTTCCGCTGGGGTACGGAAACATCTCAAGAAGATAGTACTTCTCCCGACCTGAATCTTCGGTCACCTTGAAAAGGCCGTTTTCCTCCCAATGCTTCTGCCATTTCCTTTCCAGCTCCTGCGGTTCATACTTCATATTCGTTCTTGATCCTCTATTTCAAGCCGTTATAGATGTTGTCCAGGACTCCATTGATAAAAGAGGCCGAGTCCACTGCACCATAGATCTTGCCCAGTTCCACCGCCTCATCAATGGAGACCTTGGACGGGACATCCTTCAGATAAACAACCTCAAAGGCACCTATCCTCAAGATGTTCCTGTCAACCTTGGACATACGCTCAAGACGCCAGTTCCTGGAGGCATCCCGGATAATCCGATCCAGGGCCTCGCGATTCTCCCACACACCCATAACAAGACGCTTTGCAAACCCGCGCGACCGCCTGGGGACGTCAAAACTCCGGCAGACCCTTTCCCACGCCTCTTCCGGATCTCCTGGAGAGTATTCCAGATGGAAAAGAACCTGCATCGCCAACTCCCTCGCACGACGTCTTTGTCCCATGGGCCGCCTTGGGCAAACCTTCTAACCTTGCTCGATGGCCCTGTTCAGGTGGACCATTTCCATAGCGGCCATGGCGGCGTCCCAGCCCTTGTTTCCGGCCTTTGAACCGGCCCGCTCAATGGCCTGTTCCAGGTCGTCCGTGGTCAGAACTCCGAATGCCACAGGCACGTTTCCTTCCAGACCCACCTGCGCTATCCCCTTGGACATCTCAGCGGCCACATAGTCGAAATGAGGCGTGGCCCCGCGGATCACAGCGCCAAGACATATTATGGCGTCATACCGTCCGCTCCCCGCCAGCTTCTTCGCTGCAAAAGGAATTTCGAATGCTCCCGGGACCTTAACCAAGACTATATGGCCGTCGTCGGCGCCGTGCCGCATCAAGGCATCCAGCGCCCCCTCCACTAGTTTGGAGGAGATGAAATCGTTGAAACGACTCACCACGACCGCAAAACACAGTCCCTCTCCTGATATCTTCCCCTCAAGCACCTTAGGCATGCTCAACCCCCTTTCATTGATATCGCCGGACCCAAAAAGCGAAGGTCAAGACTCCGGCACCCCGCTTATCTTCATCAGATGTCCCAATTTCCGGCATTTGGTCATCAGATACTTCATGTTTTCCGGACGAGGTTCGCATTCCAGAGGTTCACGTCCCGTAACCTCCAGGCCGTAACCTTCGAGACCTCTAAGCTTCTTGGGGTTGTTGGTCATAAGTCGCATCTTTCTGACGCCGAGGGCCACCAGTATCTGAGCCCCCACCCCATAATCGCGAAGATCCGCCTTGAACCCCAATTCTTCATTGGCCTCAACCGTATCCCGCCCTTGATCCTGCAGTGCATAGGCCTTGAGCTTATTGGCAAGACCGATGCCTCTGCCTTCCTGCTGCAGGTAAAGTATTACACCCAGGCCGTCTTCTTGTACGCGCTTCATTGCCTGCTCGAGCTGTGTGCCGCAGTCGCATCGGTAGGAGCCGAACACATCACCCGTCAGGCACTGAGAGTGAACACGCACCAGAATCTCTTTTTCCGGGTCCATATCCCCCTTTATGAGCGCCATATGCTCGTAGTCATCTATGTCGTTGACAAAAGCGATCGCCCGGAATTCACCGAAGGGAGTGGGCAGAATCGTCTCAGCGGCCTTGTGAACGAATGACTCGTTCCTCATGCGATACTCTATAATGTCCGCGATAGTCGCAATCTTCAAGCCGTGCTCTTCCGCGAACAACTCCAGGTCGGGCATGCGGGCCATGGTCCCGTCATCTTTCATGATTTCGCAAATTACACCTGCGGGTTTAAGCCCGGCAAGCCTGGCCAGATCCACTGAACCTTCCGTCTGGCCCGTCCTGAAGAGAACGCCTCCCCGTCTGGCTCTCAGCGGGAACACATGTCCGGGCTGAATAAGATCGTCGGGTTGCGCCCCATCGGCTACGGCCGCCTGAATGGTGCGCGCCCGGTCCGCAGCGGAGATTCCCGTAGTAACGCCCTGGCGTGCCTCTATGGATACGGTGAACGCAGTCTTGTAAGGGGACCTGTTGTCCTGCACCATAAGGGGAAGCTGCAACTGTTCCACGATCTTATGATCAAGGGACAGGCAGATCAGCCCGCGGCCGTACCTCGCCATGAAATTTACGGCCTCCGGCGTGACCTTTTCCGCGGCCATTGTGAGGTCTCCCTCGTTCTCCCTGTCTTCATCGTCTACGAGAATAATCATCTTTCCTTCCCGCAGGTCTTCCAGTACTTCTTCGATACTTGAAACCGGCATGACGGCTATACTCCGTTACGTGATTTATAAAGGGTTCATTTTGGACCATTAAGAAACGGGCCCTGGATTCCGGCCCTGCTATGACCCCGTCTCAGCGTATGAATCCCTGCTCATAGAGCGTTTCCACTGATATTTTAGATGCTGCCTTTCGGCCGGGGCCCGGGCCCTTAACCGACATGAGCTTTTCCACATATTTTCCGATGAGATCCGTCTCGATGTTCACAGCCCCTCCCGGGCTCTGTGCCAGCAGGGTCGTTTCCCTGCCGGTCTGAGGTATGATATTCAACTCAACGAATCCGGCCCGGCAGCGGTTGATGGTCAGGCTGACACCGTCAACGGCTATGGACCCCTTCTCTACAGTGTACCTGGAAAGAGCGGGATCGAATTCGATCTCCAGCATCCATGAACCATGCCTGGGCTCCTTTCCCGAAATCCTTCCAATGCCGTCAACATGGCCTGAAACCAGGTGTCCTCCAAGGCGATCGGAGAGCCGCAAAGCCCTCTCCAGATTTACCTTGTCCCCGGGGCCGAGTCGACCCAGGGTGCTTCGGGAAACGGTCTCTTTGGACACATCCATGGTGAGAACACCCGAGCGCTGCCCGGTAACGGTCAGACAAACCCCGCTGACGCACAGGCTGTCGCCGGCATTGACCCGGCCCATGTGAAAAAAAGGCTCAACTGACAGGACCATGTCTCCGCCCCTGAGGTCAGCCCTAACAATCCGCCCGATCCCTTCGACCAAACCAGTAAACATCTCTTTTCTTCACCCCGTGAATTCAGGGATTAACACGGTTCCAAATGTACGGCGCCGGAGGCCGCTTAGGATTTATCATCGCCGCACGCTGAAAAAATCACGCCGTGTACCCGTGAATCAGTACGTCATCCCCGAATCTCCTGACACGGATGTCCTTGACCGGAAGGCACTGATCCATACGCCCGGCCCCGGGGCCAGCGGCCACTGGAATACCGTCGTTCCCACACAGGAGCTTGGGTGCCTTGAACATATAGATCTTGTCCACCAGTCTTAGACGCATCATGGACCCCATTATGGCTGCGCCCCCCTCCACAAGAAGCGAAACTATCCCTTTGCCACCCAGAATATCCATAAGTGAAACCAGATCCAGGCCGCCGGCTCCCGGGGGACAACGTACCAGTGAGACACCGTCAAGCCTGGAAAGGGTCTCCAATCTCGGGTTTTCAACTCCCTCTGCAACAACCAAGAGGGTCTCGGCCATGGAATCAGGTTGGAGGACTTTTGAGAACTCGGGGGTTCGGAAACCGGTATCTACAATAACACGAATCGGGTCTCTGCCCCCCTTTCCAGGCAGTCTTGTGGTCAGAGAAGGATCGTCCGCCAGCACCGTACCTACACCCACCATGACCGCATCGCAGCGATCCCTGAGCCTGTGAACAAAGCGCCTGGATTGCTCGTTTGTCACCCAGCGAGAGTGGCCGGTGGCCGTAGCAGTATACCCGTCCAGAGTGGAAGCGGTTTTGGCAATCACAAAAGGACGGCCCGTGGTTACATGCTTGATGAACGCCTCGTTCAACGCCCTGCAGTCCCTCTCAAGCACCCCTGTAATAACCTCGACCCCCCTGCTTCTTAGAAAGCTGCAGCCGCCCCCTGCAACTTTCGGGTTGGGATCGGTCATGCCGATCACAACCCTCCTGATTCCTGCATCGAGAACAGCCCGGGTACATGGAGGAGTCCGGCCGTGGTGATTGCAAGGCTCCAAGGTCACGTAGAGGACATCCTCCGGCCCGGCCGACCCTTTCAGCGCCCGAATGGCCTCAACTTCCGCATGGGGAGCTCCGGCCCTGCGGTGATAGCCGGCAGCCACGATGCTGCCATGCCTGACAATAACAGCGCCCACTGCAGGATTCGGGGATGTACGCCCTATTCCCTTGCGGGCGTGGCGAAGGGCCACCCTCATGAAGCGTTCATGTTCGAGTCCGGTCATCTAATCAGCCGTCTCGCCCTTCCGCGCCTTCAGGATACCTTCCAACTCAGACATGAACTCATTGATGTCCCTGAACTGCCTGTATACCGAGGCAAACCGAACATAGGCAACCTCATCCCAATCCTTCAGATTTGTGATGACGCGCTCGCCGATCTCCTTGCTGTCGATCTCTTTCCTGCCCAGTTCCTGAAAATAGACCTCGAGCTGGTCTACGAACTCCTCCATCCGCGGAACGCTTACAGGCCTTTTCTGGCAGGCCTTTCTAATGCCGGCTATGATCTTCTCTCGGCTAAAGGGTTCGCGCCTTCCATCCTTCTTTATGACCATGGGAAGCACTTCCTCGAGTTTTTCATATGTAGTGAATCTTCTCGAGCATCCCAGGCACTCACGGCGCCGGCGAATGGTCCTTCCGTCCTTACTCAGCCGGGAGTCGATAACCTTGTTGTCAATTTGCGTGCAGTATGGACATCTCACGGATTCAACCTCTCCAGAAGGATTCCCGCTTCCTCAAAAAGCCGGTCAGACAAAGGGTCATTGTATCCTTCGGCATAATATATCTTATTGATGCCTGCATTGATGAGCATCTTTGAACATATCACGCAGGGTTTATTAGTACAATACAGGTCTGCACCGCGTATGGAAAAGCCGTGATAAGCCGCCTGGATAATGGCGTTCTGCTCTGCATGCAGACCCCTGCAAAGCTCATGGTGCGTCCCTGAACGGACAGACGAATCCTGCCTCACGCAACCGACCTCTTCACAGTGCTTGAGCCCGGAAGGTGCACCGTTATACCCGGTGGACAGGATACGCTTGTCCTTGACCATGACAGCTCCCACGGACCTCCTCAGGCATGTGGACCGCATAGCCACCATCCCGGCAATGGTCATGAAATATTCCGGCCAACCAGGTCTGGTCAAGGATCAGCTCCCGTAATCGGCGCAGCGGCCTCTTGGGGACGAATTAAGTGATTTTGCATTCGTTTCCCGCAGCATGATCTTCATAAATAGGATATTGATTACACAGGTCTTGCACCACCAGCCGCGTCTCTGCAAGAACATCTTCCTCTCCCCCTCCGGCCAGGGTGTTCCGGATGAGCCCGGCTATGATTTTCATCTCCTCTTCCTTCATTCCGCGTGTAGTGAGCGCCGGGGTCCCCAGTCGCAATCCGCTGGTCAGGCGAGGCCCTCTCTTGTCGAACGGCACTGCATTCTTGTTGGTCACTATTCCCACCTTCTCCAAAATTCTCTCCGCATCCGCCCCGGTCATCCCTTCGGGCCCCAGATCAACCAAAACAAGGTGATTGTCCGTGCCTCCGCTCACGAGTGTGAAACCGCACTCCTGAAGGGCTTCAGCCAGGATTCCGGCATTGAGCAAGACCTGGCGCTGATACTCCTGGAATGCCGGATTCAGGGCCTCGAGAAAACAGACCGCCTTGGCTGCAATAACATGCATCAACGGTCCACCCTGGATGCCGGGAAAAACCGCCTTATCCAGCCGCTCGGCATGCTCTTCTCCGCTAAGAATAAGCCCTCCCCTGGGGCCTCGCAGGGTCTTGTGGGTGGTTGAGGTAATCACATCGGCCGACCCGACCGGTGAAGGGTGAAGACCTGCCGCCACGAGCCCTGCAATGTGGGCCATGTCCACTAGGAGCAGTGCTCCGGACTCTTCGGCTATGTCCCTGAAACGGTTGAAATCGATAATTCGAGGATAGGCACTGGCCCCGGCGATAATCATTCGGGGCCGGTGTCTCCGGGCGAGAAAACGCACCTCATCATAGTCGATGAGGTGCGTTTCAGGATCCACTCCGTAAGAAAGCACGCGGAAAAACCGGCCGGAAAAGTTCACCGGGCTCCCGTGGGTGAGGTGTCCTCCGTGAGCGAGATCCATGCCGAGAATCGTGTCCCCCGGAGCGAGAAAGGAAAGGTAGACCGCCATGTTCGCCTGGGACCCTGAGTGGGGCTGGACATTGGCATAATGTGACCCGAACAGCCTCCTGGCGCGTTCCAGGGCCAGCGTTTCCACCTGGTCCGCATACTCACAACCTCCGTAATAGCGCGCAGCCGGATATCCCTCGGCGTACTTATTGGTGAATACACTCGCCTGTGACTCCATCACGGCGGTCGAGACGTAATTCTCCGAAGCGATCATCACCAGGCTTTGCTTCTCTCGGCGAAGTTCGGCCTCGATAGCCTCATGGACTTCTCTATCAATGCTTTCCAGAACCACTGGCCCCGTTCCCTTTCAACCGGATGGATCAGATCGCGACCTCATAGATGACATTATGATTCTACGACACCTTTAGACCTTGCTCACACATTTCCACCAATTCGACTCCCGCATTATACAATCCCGAAACGGTCCCCAAAGGTAACTCCCCTATGCGGTGACGCGGGCAAAGGAGAATCGACGGCGGATCCCTTGGTCTGTTCAGGGCATGGACTCAGGCGGGCACGGCTTCAGCTTTACGTCGGTCCGTTTGGGATCGGATTCCCCGGCGATTGCGTCAGCGGCCCCGAGGGTATTTCGGGCTGGGCGCTGGAAAGGGACCGCTGGAAACCGTCTCACGAATCAAAGGCCTGAAAAAGTATGGTACCGTTGGTCCCGCCAAAGCCGAATGAGTTCGACATGGCGCTTCTGACCTCTCCCTTTCTTGCGACATTGGGGACGTAATCCAAGTCGCACTCCGGATCAGGGGTGTCATAATTGACCGTCGGAGGCATGAGCCCGTTCTTTATGGTCAGTATGGTATAGATCGCTTCAATGCCTCCGGCCCCGCCCAGCAGGTGGCCGGTCATGGATTTGGTGGAACTGACAGGGAGTGCATATGCATGCTCGCCGAAAACTTTCTTTATGGCCCTGGTTTCCGAATCGTCGTTCAGTTTGGTGGACGTGCCGTGGGCATTGATATAATCGATGTTATCGGGCTTTAGACCGGCGTCCTCAATGGCCGCCATCATGCAGCTCACGGCTCCCGCCCCATCCGGGTCCGGTGCGCTCACATGATAAGCGTCGCTGGACATGCCGTATCCCGTGATTTCAGCATAGATCTTTGCCCCCCTTTCAAGGGCCGATTGGAGTTCCTCCAATATAATAATGCCGGATCCCTCACCCATAATGAAACCATCCCTGTGAAGGTCAAAAGGCCGGCTCGCACGCTCGGGTTCATCGTTGCGGGTGGAAAGGGCCTTCATGGAACAGAAACCTCCCAAGGCAAGCGGGGTGATCACGGCTTCCGAACCACCTGTGATCATGGCATCTGCAATCCCTTCACGGATAAGGCGGAACGACTCCCCAATGGCATGGGTGCTTGCGGCACAGGCGGTTTCCACGGAAAGATTAGGTCCCCTTGCGCCGTACTCTATCGCAATCTGCCCGGGAGCCATGTTGGCTATTATGCCCGGGATAAAAAAGGGGCTGATCCGCCTCGGGCCTTTCTCCAAAAGTGTCTGGTGATAGTGCTCGAGCATTGTGAGTCCACCCAGGCCGGATCCCGTCAGACACCCCACCCTGTATTCGTTGCCGCGGTCGATGCGCAGTCCTGAGTCTTCCATGGCCATACGCGCCGAAGCCACGGCATAATGCACAAAAATGTCAAACCGCCTGGCCTGCTGTTTATCCATGAAATCTTCGGACCTGAAGTCCGGAACCTCTCCCGCGATCCGGCATGGAAACGGAGAGGAATCAAATCTTTCGATGGGGCGAATGCCGCTCTTTCCCGCGCAGACGGCCTCCCAGTTCTTTTCCACTCCGGTTCCGAGAGGGGTCACCATTCCAAGGCCCGTCACTACGACTCGCCTTCTCATATAGCGGCTCCTTCCGTCAAACACCGCCAAATTTGAAACCCCGGCGGTTATTGACTTGCTGAATGCGGTTCGGCCGACGATTATCCTTTGGCCTGCTTGATGTAATCAACGGCGTCCTGGACAGTAGCGATCTTTTCCGCATCCTCATCAGGTATGGAAAGATCGAACTCTTCTTCCATGGCCATGATAAGCTCCACCTGGTCGAGCGAATCAGCACCCAGGTCGTCCACGAATGATGCCTCGGGTACGACATCTTCCTCCGCAACATTCAACTGTTCGCATATGATGCTCTTGACCTTCGCCTCGATATCCGCCATGAATCCTTTCCTCCTTCTGCGTTGTTTCCAACGTGTATTTAAAATCGAATCACATGAACATCCCGCCGTTCACATGGATCGTCTGGCCCGTCACATAGGCGGCGGACTCCGAACAAAGCCAATAGACCGCTTCGGCAACATCCCGGGCCTCGCCGATTCGGCCCAGGGGAATCTTCTCCATGAATGCTTCTTTTGCCTTCTGCGGAAGCCCTTCGGTCATATCGGTTGCAATGAAGCCCGGAGCCACGGCATTAACCGTTACCCCGCGCGGAGCCACTTCCCTGGCCACCGACTTGGTAAAACCTAAAATGCCCGCCTTGGACGCCGCGTAATTCGCCTGCCCGGCGTTCCCCATAAGACCCACCACGGAAGAGATGTTGACTATGCGGCCCTCTCTCTGTTTAATCATAGGTTGAATCACGGCCCGTGTGCAGTTGAAAACACTCTTGAGGTTGACCGCCAGAACAGTATCCCAGTCCTGTTCCGACATCCGCATCAGCAGGGTGTCCCTGGTGATGCCGGCGTTATTCACCAAGACATCCACACGACCGTGTCGATTTATCACTTCCAGGAAGAACTCCTCCGAGTCTTTCCTGGAGGATACATCCAGCCGTCTTCCCTCCGCTTCACCGCCTAAATCATGCACCAAGGCCGTGGTCTCAGAGACCGCTATATCATCGGGGTCATAGTGTACAAGGAAAATCTTCGCCTTATCACGGGCAAACTTCAAAGCCACGGCCCTACCTATTCCCTTGGATCCCCCGGTAATCACGGCGATTCGAGCATTATCCGTCATGCTTTCATTCCCTTTCCTCTTGAACCACGGGCGTAAGATAACCTAACCGCACAGATCATGAGATCCTTCCCGCCCTGCTGTGGAGTGCCGCCATGGTGTCTGAGAGCTTACGATCGAGACCGTCCCTCGCATACTCTGCAGCTCGCTTCACCCCGTTCTTAACGGCTCGAGGCGAGGAACTCCCATGACATACGACTCCTATTCCGTTGATTCCAAGGATAGGTGCCCCTCCATAGGTCTCGTAATCAAGTGCGTCAAAAAGCCTGCCATATCCAGGACGTCCAAGGAGAAATCCCAACCTGCCACGAAGTGTGCGCTTCATCTCATTCATGAGCATACCGGTCATGGCCTCGGAAAAACCCTCAGCCACTTTTAGGGCCACATTTCCTACGAATCCGTCACATACCACTATCTGAACCTCTCCCGAGAATATGTCACGGCCTTCCACATTTCCCTTAAAAATCAAAGGGCTCGATCTAAACAGCCGATGTGCGGCCCTCACCTGCTCATTCCCCTTTTCCTGCTCTTCGCCGATGCTGAGGAGCCCCACCACAGGATCTCGGATCCCAAGGCAGGTCGTAGCAAAGGCCTGAGCCATAAACGCGAACTGCAGGAGGTGCAACGGCCGGCAATCCACATTGGCTCCCACATCGATGAGTATTACGATCCCACTTCTGGCAGGGAATACACCTGCCAAGGCAGGGCGCTCAACACCCTTGACTTTTCCAAGGACCAGGACTCCGGCCATGTAAGTGGCTCCGGAGTTTCCGGCACTCACTACAGCATGGGCCCTACCCTGTCTGACCAGGTCAAAGGCGGCCATGATCGAGGAGCCGGGCTTGCTGCGGATCGCCTTAACCGGCGACTCGTGCATGAGCACATAATCCGCGCAGTGACAGACCTCGATTAAGCCCTTACCCTCAAGCCCTTTTAGCGACCGGCTGATGGCTCGATCATCTCCCACCAGGGTAACGGTCTCACCGATTTCACATGCCGCCTGAAAGGCGCCCTGAACAACCACGTCCGGAGCGTAGTCACCGCCCATGGCGTCCACGGCGATATTCATCTCAGGACTCTTCGACCTGAAGAATCGTCCTTCCCCTGTAAACCCCGCAACTAGGGCAAACTCGGTGGGGCAACACCGGCTCGTGGCATTGCACACACTGGGACACGCCGGGCAATTTGGCGTGATCATGTGATCGCCTCATGTCCCGCTTTGATTTTGACTTTCTTCTCTTGGGTACTGCCATGATTATTCCCGTCCTCCTCCTGGTTTCAAGTCCTTTAGTTTCTGAAAGGCGTGGTTGCCCACATCAGGAGGGCATTCGCATGGTCCCTGATTCAGATCATGGCCGCATCGCTCACACAGGCCCCTGCAACCTTCCCTACAGAGTTTCTTCATAGGCTGTTCCAGCAAGAGTTGAGCGCGCACCAGATCCAGGATCTCAATTTCCCCGCTGGACAAAAAATCCACCGCCATATCCTCTTCATCAAGTTCAATATCGGTTTCCGTGATGCCCTCCCCGGGCAGAACCAGATGGGTGCTGAATGTCGTATCCAAATCGGACTGAAAGGGTTTCAAGCAGCGGTCGCAATGGAGCAAAAGACTTCCATGCGCACTTGCGTTCACAACGATCCTACGTCCTACCCGCTGCACCTCCGCCCTCACATCAAGAGGACCTGCCGGCTCAAGACTCCCGTCTTCATCCTCAACCGGCCGCCATGAACGCGGGTCGATCCGAAGCCGGTACCTCCGGCCCGCTTCCGGTATATTTCTCAGGTCGATCAGCATGGTGGGCAGTTGAACCAGATGGCAACTAATTCAAACCTTTCCAGAAATTGCGTAAGTGGGGAAGTATATATCAAATGGTCTTGGTGTCAAGGATATTTAAGGGGCCGGCGCCCTGCTTTGGCATTGCAATCGCCATAAGGTTATCTGTATTGAGGCTTTCCGGATTAGAATCATCCAACAACCTGTTTTCTCTTGACATATTTTTCCTTCTACTTCATATAAATTAAGGATTATTCATGCGTAGTGATTGATTTGGCTCTCAGGACGGCTTTTACTTTCACTTCGCTTTCATTAGCGTGCAATTTATCTACCCCTATTCCTGCAAAGCCCTAATTGCGGAGTCCGGACCTTATGTGGAGATACAGGGAGAGGCTTACATATTCGGAAAAGCTGCGTCGATCCATGTACGAAGTCCTTCGAGACGCACTGGAAGTAAAACTCATCAAGATCTCTTTAATCGACACTTTCTATAAGCATGTGCAACACGGCGTGGAGTATAGATTTCCGGACAAGAGCGAACTCAAGCCCAAGTCCAAGCGGATGGAACAAGAATCCGAGCTCTTTAATACGTTCATTGTGATTTTCTGTGAAGGCACGCTCCCCTCCGAGCTGAAGAACTACATAAGGTTTTTCCCGGAAAACCGGGTTGTTAAAAAAAACCTGGAACAAATAGCCGATTTCAGGCTTCCGAAAAAGTTCCATTTGAGCCTGAGATATTTTGATAAGCCGGCCTTTTTAGACTTTACCGAGAATCTCCTGCATGTGGACTACGCCCTCCTGATTCAGCAGGACCCCACTATCCGGAAAAAGAATCGTTACGCATTGACTCACTTTCACGTGAAGATAGACTGGCCCATTGCCGACGCAGCCGAAGACCTCGGCCGATGGCTCCGTTATATTCAAAGCAACCTTTATGAGCAAGGAGACGGGGTCGGGCATGCCCTTCAAAAAAAGCTTTTCGAATATTACGGCAGTCACCACAGCGTTGGGGGACGAAGGACGGCAGCCCTTATCGCGGCGCAGCTTCTCAAGAAGACGGATTTTCTGACTACGGTATATGTGAGCAGCTCGGAAAGCCGGTCCATGACCAAGTACTCGGAGCGAGGTGTTTCCAGGTTCTTCCTGATCCGTCTCATAAGAAAGGAGATCGAGGCCCTGGCAAGAAAGGAGCGGATGGATCCCGATACCTTCACCGCGACCTATCTCTACCCTGCGGACAATTACCACATAGGAATATCCGAGGCTGTTTATGATTACACTGAATACTCGAGACCCCCTGAGGACGGCAAGCTCAGGAAACTGAGACCTGCCTACAACTGGCTCAAGCTGGCTGACGAGTTTCTTCACCCCCGGCCCGATGCATGGAACGCTCGCCCAATCAGCTATAACTGGGTGTATACCAGCGAATAGATCCAACCCGCATCCACCATGCCGGGCATCTTTCTTCCTTCTTTAGCCGATATAGTCAAGCTTTTGACGGAACCCAATCAATTCCATCATTTTCATGACGAATTCTGAAACACACCCTGGTCAACCCAACAGTGTCGGAGTCGGCTCCGGAGGTCGGGGATTCCTCCGCTTCCTCCGCTCCCTCCGCTTCCGGCCTCCCACGCCGCCAACCTCGGTACAGGATCAAAATCATCGCCGTCTTGACCGCCTGACATCCAAACATCTTGTTTTGTTACAGCCCTTCAAGGGTAAGTCACTGCTCAACAGCTCAACAGCTAATCCCCCTCCATAAAGCGAACTTCCTGGCATAACTCTTGCTTTGAACATCCATTGTGGAAAGCGGGAATAGCCTCCGCGACTCTGTTTGGCCGGAGCACGGCACAAAGAACAAAATCAATAATCCCATGAGCATCACTTACGACGAAAACACAAT
>CAYPSZ010000236.1:0-1701 GCA_964413125.1 uncultured Desulfobacterales bacterium | reverse complement strand
AAGACTTGTTGCGACACGCCGTGCGGGTTCAGAGCATAGAAGAGTTCAGCAAAATTTTTGATTAAGGCATCCAGGGCCCGCTTCAAGAGAGGATCATTTGCGCCTTGGCGCTATAATTCACAAAAAGGCTACACGAACCCGGTAACAAGGCGAGTGGCTCAATGTAAAAATATAAAGGGCGTCCCCCCCTCCTCCAAGGGCGTCCCCCCCTCCTCCAGGGCATGGACCTGCCCCACAGGGATATATGTGGACTGGTTTTCCGTGACCAGAAAGGACTCGTCCCCGTTTGTCACCCGCGCCGTGCCCGAAACCACAATCCAGTGCTCGGCACGGTGATGGTGCATCTGAACAGACAACTTGGCGCCGGGTTTTACCGTAATTCGTTTGACCTGGTATCTCTCGCCCACATCGATGCTGTCATAGGAACCCCAGGGCCGCGACACCTCCCTGTGGGACATATGCTCCGTGCGGCCGCTTTTCTTGATCTCCTCCACAATGGACTTGATGTTCTGGGCCTTTTCCCTGGTGGATACGAGCACCGCGTCCTTGGTCTCGATCACCACCAAGTCTTCGACCCCCAGGGTGGCTACCAGCCTGCTCTCGGCCAACGTGAGACTGTTTCTGGTATCTTTTGCAATAACATCCCCTTTGCAGACATTGCCGTTTTCATCCCTTGGGCTGATTTCCCATAGGGCGGACCAGGACCCCACATCACACCACCCGGCATCCATCGGCACTATGGCGGCGTCTTTCGTTTTCTCCATTACTGCATAATCTATGGAATCTGCAGGACAGGACAGAAAGCTCCCTCTATCCACCCGCACAAAATCCATCTCCCATACAGCCCTGTCCATGGCCTCCCTGCATACCTCAAGCATCTCGGGCTGAAAACGTTCAAGCTCCTCCAGATACCTGCCGGCCCGAAACATGAACATCCCGCTGTTCCAGAAATAATCACCCGACTCCAGATAGGACCGGGCGGTCCTGATATCCGGCTTTTCCACGAATCTGGCGACCTGATAGCCGCCGTCGCCTAGTTCCACACCTCGTTGTATATATCCGTAGCCGGTCTCCGGAGACTGGGGCACTATGCCGAATGTCACCAGCTTGTCATTCTCAGCCAACCCTCGTGCCTTTTGCACGCTTGCATGAAAAGCCTCCACATCGCTGATGTAATGATCGGCTGCCAGAACCATCAAAACCCGGTCTCTTCCGTCACGAACTTCATGAAGGGCGGCCAGAAAACGCTGCTTTTCGTTGCACACAATCAAGGGCCTTGCGCAGTCAAGGCCCTCCAGGCGTTTCAACGCCTGCTGCAGCATGGTCAAATCGCCGCCGAAACTTAAATACTGCTTCGGGTAAAGGGTACGGGACAGGGGCCATAGCCGTGTGCCCGATCCCCCC
Source organism: uncultured Desulfobacterales bacterium (assembly GCA_964413125.1). Classification (GTDB taxonomy): domain Bacteria; phylum Desulfobacterota; class DSM-4660; order Desulfatiglandales; family HGW-15; genus JAIPEI01. Next base: position 297 of record CAYPSZ010000236.1, on the reverse strand, counting down.
GCCATGATCACCGGTGTAAACATGGGAATCTCCTTCTACCAGAACGAGATATGAACAGCGAATGCAGCATAATTGCCCCGGTTGAATATGACCGTCCCTAAGTCCTTGAATCAGTCCGAGCTTCCAGGAACCACTCATAGGTCTGCCTGAGCGCCTCTTCCAGGCCTATCTCGGCCTCCCACCCAAGCGCCTTGAGGCGCGAGACATCCAGGAGTTTCCTCGGCGCCCCGTCAGGCTCCGAGGAGTCGAACACGAGCCGGCCCCTAAACCCCGTTACCCACGCCATTGTCTCTGCAA
>CAYPSZ010000235.1:0-7185 GCA_964413125.1 uncultured Desulfobacterales bacterium | reverse complement strand
AACCTATGTATGCGGTTTTTCAGAGTGGCGGGAAGCAGCACAAAGTGTCCGCCGGGGACGAGGTCCAGGTGGAAAAACTCCCCGGAGAAGCGGGGGAGAGTGTGGTTTTTGATCGAATCCTCTTGGCCTCGGATGGCGAGAATGTCCAAGTTGGAAGCCCCTTTCTGGACAATGTGCGGGTTAAGGCCCGGATAGCTCGACAAGGTAAGAATAAGAAAATCATTGTATTCAAGTATAAGAGACGTAAGGGGTATAGAAACACCCGGGGGCACAGGCAGCCTTACACCAGGGTGAGAATAGAAAATTTGGAGATGGCTTGAAAGCCGTCCTTTTTGAGGTGAAAAGAGACAATGGCACATAAAAAGGCAGGCGGTAGTTCAAGGAACGGAAGAGACAGTGCTGGTCAACGGTATGGTGTCAAGCGATACGCAGGTCAAGTAGTGCGAGCGGGAAACATACTCGTGCGCCAGAAGGGAACCAGAATTCACCCCGGGCAGAATGTCGGTTTGGGAAAGGACTACACCATATTTTCCAAAATTGACGGTGTAGTCGCTTTTGAGCGTTTGGGAAAGACCAGGAAAAGGGTCAGTGTATACGCTGCCTGAAACCTCCCCATGTACTTCCCACCTCTTTAATGCACAGCCCCCGGGCCGTTCACGTACTCCCGGTAAAAAGAAATGCGATTCGTAGATGAAGCGGTCATTACGGTCCGTTCCGGCGACGGTGGAAAGGGCTGCGTGAGCTTTCGCAGGGAACGTTTCATACCCAAGGGAGGACCTGACGGAGGAAACGGAGGAAGAGGCGGGGGCGTGTATGTGAAAGCCTCAGGGCGGCTTCACACCCTTGCGGATTTCATTTCCGGTAGACATTTCATGGCCCAGAGGGGCAGGCCCGGCTCCGGCGGTAACCGCACCGGTAAGGATGGACGGGACGTCCTCATAGAAGTTCCTTTAGGCACGGTCATTTCTGATGAGGAAACCGGTGAAACCCTCGCTGACTTGGTTCAAGACGGGGAATGCATACAGATCTCACCGGGAGGATTGGGAGGCAAAGGGAACGCTCATTTTGTGAGTTCCACCCGGAGGTCCCCTCGTTTCGCTCAACCGGGCCTTCCCGGCGAGACGCGCAGGCTAAGGCTTTCCCTCAAACACCTTGCTGAGATAGGTCTTGTGGGACTTCCCAACGCCGGAAAATCCACCCTCCTATCAAGGCTCACTGCTGCAAAGCCTGAAACGGCCGATTACCCCTTCACCACGCTGACTCCAAACCTGGGGGCACTTGTCTTCGATGACTGTGAGGCCCTGACGGTCGCGGATATCCCGGGGCTTATTGAAGGGGCAAGCCAAGGAAAAGGTTTGGGTATCCGTTTCCTTAAGCACATCGAACGAACCAGGCTCCTACTTCACCTTGTTGATGTAACAGCACATGCTTCGTTACCTTCACCGGTGGAAGCCTACCTGTCGGTGAGATCCGAGATGGAGCAATACAGCCCGGAGCTGCTCAAGAAGGAGCAAATAGTTCTGCTGAACAAGGTGGACTCCCTTTCAGGGGATCGCCTGCCTGAAGTGCGGGAAATAAGCCGGTCATTGGAAGACATGGGATTGTCATGCCTGGTGATTTCGGCCCTTAAAGGACAAGGCCTGCAAGAACTGAGAAAAATGCTCAAGGGGAAACTTATCCATGAAGAGCGGAAACAGGAGCAGAGGGAATAGTCCGGTTACCAGGCATGCCCTGCTGAAGCGGGTGAGGCGGCTGGTCATCAAGGTGGGTAGCGGAGTGCTCACCGCAAAGGAAGGTCTCAATACCAAAGTGATGTCCGACCTTACAGACCAGATTATGGCCCTCAGAAAGGACGGCAGGGAGGTGATCTTGGTGTCCTCGGGTGCCATCGCTTCGGGGCTTCGCAAAATCGGCATGAGCCGGCGGCCCAAGTCCATCTCCCAGCAGCAAGCAGTGGCGGCCATCGGGCAGAGCACCTTGATGAGGGTCTGGGAGAACTCATTCGAGCCCCACGGCCAGAAGGTGGCCCAGATCCTCCTGACAAGGGACGATTTGAACCACAGGGGAAGATACCTGAACGCACGCAACACGATTTTTACGCTCCTGGGCTGGAATGTCCTTCCCATCATCAATGAAAACGATACAGTGGTTATGGACGAGATCAAGTTCGGCGATAACGACAATCTGAGCGCCATGGTCACGAACCTGACCGAATCCCACCTGCTGATCAACCTTACCGATATCAACGGCCTTTACGACAAGGATCCCCGTACGAATCACGATGCTTGCCTTATCGGGTTAGTGAACGACGTGAGTCGTGATATCATCAAATACGCAGGCTCCATTCCGGGTTTTCTGGGCACAGGAGGAATGGCGAGCAAGATACGGGCCGCGGAAAAGGTTTCCCACGGAGGCGTTCCCACAATCATCGCCAACGGACTCAGTTCCGGAATCCTAAGAAGGATTTTCAGCGGTGAGGAAGAGGGCACCCTTTTTCTGCCCAGGGACATACCTCTTTGCAGCAGGAAGCACTGGATCGCTTTTACCAAGGCCCCGCGTGGGGCGCTGATTATCGATCAGGGAGCGGAACAGGCTATTCTTAAGAACGGTAAGAGCCTTCTTCCGTCTGGAATTCTTGACGTCCAGGGCCGTTTCAGCATGGGGGACAAGGTCGCTTTGGTGGGTGATAACGATCATGAGGCGGCGGTTGGCATGGTGAACTACCATTCAGGGGATATCCGGAAGATTATGGGCCTAAAGAGCCACGAGATCGAGGCCGCACTGGGATTCAAGCACGAAGATGAGGTTGTTCACCGGGACAATCTGGTGGTGACCAGGGAGCTTGAGGAGGAGGACGGGATCTGCAGGTTGACCAAGTAAGGGCTTGAGGTGACGCTTTGAGGTTGGGTATTTTGGGAGGCACTTTCGATCCGGTTCATTTGGGTCACTTGCGAATGGCCCTGGAGACGGCTGAGGAGTTATCCTTCGACAGAATGTGCCTTGTGCCCGCATCAATGCCTCCACACAAAGGCGGTAGGGCGGGGGCCTCTTTCGCCGATCGTATGGCCATGGCGCGAATAGCGGTTAGAGGAACGCCGTTTCTGGATGTGCTTGACCTTGAAGGACGCAGAAGGGGTGTATCCTACACTATCATCACCCTTAGAGAGCTCCACCATGAATACGGCGACACACTGGAACTATATTTCGTGGTGGGAACGGATGCCTTTCTGGAAATCGGCACCTGGAAAGAATACCGATCCCTTTTCGATTATGCCCACTTTGTTCTTGTGGATCGGCCCGGAGTATCCACGGGAGTTTTGGAGCAGTTCATTATGGACCTGGAAATCGGTGCAGTCAGGGCTTCCGAGGGTGTGTTCCTGGTGGGAACTTCCGGAAAGCGGCTGATTCGTAAAAAGGGCACCCTCATGGGCATCTCCTCCACACAAGTACGAGAGGCCCTGGCCAAGGGTGGATCCATCCGATTTATTGTGAGTGAAGGCGTTGAACGCTATATTATGAAAAAGGGGTTATATCGCTCCCATGGAGAGTCTTGACAAAGCATTGCTTTCCCTGAAGCTGGTTTTGGAGCGTAAGGCAATCGATCCGGTCCTGTTTGATGTGGGCGGGCTGACCTCCTTCACGGACTATTTTCTCATCGTTGCAGGCGGCTCCACGCGCCAGGTTCAGGCCATCACGCGTCACCTTGTCCGAAGCATGCGAAATTCCGGGCTGCATGCCCTGGGAGTTGAAGGAGAACAAGAAGGACAGTGGGTCCTGGTGGATTTCGGAGATCTGGTTGTGCATATCTTCTATGAGCCGGTCAGGTCCTTTTACGACCTGGAGGGGCTCTGGGTGGAGGCACCCAGGGTGGACGCAAAAGCGCAAGCAGGAGGATCAGATGGAAACGAGACAGGCCCCTGAATTCATGGCGCGCCTTCTTTTGTTTTCAATGGTGACGGCGGTCCTCTTGTTTCCGGCCACGTTAACGGCACTGAGTCTGGAAGAAGAGGAAAAGCTGGGAAAGGAGTTCCTCGAAGACGTGAAGCGGCACTTCTCCCTGGTGGAGGACGAGTTCGCCCTGGATTACATCAACAGGCTCGGAGACCATCTGGCAGGCGCGGTGGAGAACATACCCTTTCCCTTCAGATACCATCTCATAAAGAAAAATGATCTGAATGCGTTTGCAGGCCCTGGAGGCCACATCTTTTTCTTCACCGGCCTTATCGAGTCCATGGAAACGGTTGATGAACTGGCCGCTGTGGCGAGCCACGAGATGGCCCATATCACAGCCAGGCATCTTTCCAAGCGTATTGAACAGAACAAGCGCCTTGGTCTTGCCACCATGGCCGGCATGCTCATAGGAGCCCTCATCGGCGGAGAGGCTTCGTCTGCGATTATTGTGGGGTCTGCAGCAGCCGGGGTCCAGGCGCAGTTGTCCTTCAGCCGGAGTGATGAGCGCCAGGCCGATCAGTTGGGGTTTTCTTACATGCGTAATTCCGGATTCGATCCATCTGCAATGATTCAGGTCCTCAATCGCATGCAGAGCGCCCAGATCTATGGAACCGATCGGATACCGGCATATCTTCGCACCCACCCTACCGGCCCCGAACGTATGGCCAACATCGACAGTCTCCTTTCCAGCGGTGGGACTCCTTTTGCCTCGGACATCGAGAAGCTGCTCAGAGAGCAATATCCGGTTTTCCGTACCCTCCTTTCGGCCCGCTACGGTGATTCGACTTCTGTCAGACGCCGTCTACTGGGTGTACTTGAAGCCGGTCCTGATGATGCCCTTGCCCACTTCGGTATGGGGCTGCTGGAAAAGGAAGCATCCAATTTCGGGTCGGCTGTGGAATATCTGAGGCGCGCCCTTGAGATCCGACCCGACTTGATCCCGGTTCGCACCCACCTTGGAGAGGCCTTTCACTTGATGGGTCATTATGAGAGGGCCGTTTCCGTGCTGGAAGGTGTCCTTAATAAAGAACCTGAAAACCGGAAAGCCCTTTTTTTGACGGCCTCTTCCCATCAGAAACTGCATGCGTATTCCCGGGCGGCACGCATCTACGAAAGCCTTTTGAGCATGGCGCCTGTGCGAAACGAGGTCTACTACAACCTCGGAATATGCTATGGTCGCATGGACCGTCTGGAACTTGCACACTATCAATTCGGGGTGTTTTTCATTAAGTCCGGAGCCCCGTCCAAGGCACGGTTCCATTTCCAGAAGGCCGAAGAGCTCGGCCGTAACAACCCTGCTTTTCTGGACAGGATACAAAAGGCCAGAGAAGAAATGTAGACCGGAGATGCCCCTATTGATAATTCAGGCATGATCCGTTATAGAGTATGGGGAGCTGAAGGGCTGTGAAACCGAATGATTTGAGGAGGATTATGAAATGAATATTGTGGTTTGCGTTAAAAGGGTTCCTATGACCCAGGAGGTCGACCTGGAGATCGATGCCTCCAATAAGGATTTGAAAAAGGACATGCTGGCCTATTTCCTTAACGAATGGGACAACTACGCCGTTGAGGAGGCGATCCAGCTTAAAGAGAAGACGGACGGTACTGTTGTGGCGGTCACCATCGGTTCGGAGGACGATGAAGAGGTGCTTCGCCGTTGTCTGGCAATGGGAGCCGACAAGGCCATCCGTGTTGACCCGGGGGATTGCCTCATGGATGCGCTGGTAAAATCCAGAGTCCTCGCTGAAGTGATCAAGGAGCTCCAATACGATCTTGTTCTGACGGGTGTCCAATCCGATGACGTCAACAGCGGCATGGTGGGGATTCTTCTTGCCGAGCAACTGGACATACCGCATGCAGCCGTTGTAACCGGGATCGACCCGCAGGATAAAGAGGCAACCGTCAAGGTTGAACTCGAGGGCGGCATGGATGAAATATCCAAGGTTGCCCTGCCGGCTGTGCTCAGTATTCAGACCGGCATAAATGAACCCAGGTATGTCTCCATTATGGGCATCCGCAAGGCGGCCAAGAAAGAGCTTGGCGTGGTGGATCTGGCAAGCCTCGGGCTTAGCGAGGAGGATTTGGAATCTATGACCACAGTCGAAGAGTACTTCCTGCCGCCCGAGACCGAGGGCGCGGAGATGATCGAAGGAGACGCGGCTTCAGTTGCTGAAAAAATTCTTAAGATCATGAAGGAAAAGGGGGTGAGCATATAATGGGCGAGATTTTCGTACTCATGGAACACAGGCAGGGAGAGCTTCGTGACATTTCATACGAGATGCTTTGGAAAGCTGACGAACTGTGTAAAGGGCTTTCCCACACCCTGACCGCAGTGGCTATGGTGGGTAAGGATGAGCCGTTCATTGAGGAAATAGCCGGGCGTGCCGACAAGGTCGTGGTGGTGGAAGATCAAAGGCTCGACGAATTCAATACAGACCTGTATAAGGCCGTTCTCCTTTCACTTATTCAGGAACACAAGCCTTATATGGTGCTGATGCCTCACTCTCCTTGGGGTATGGATCTGGCGCCCGCCCTTTCAGTCAAAGCGGGCTTTCCCCTTGCCACTGACTGTGTGGACATCCTGGTGGAGGACGGAAAACCCAAGGTCGTACGTCAGATCTACACGGGGAAGATCTTCTCCAAAGTCGCATTTAAAGAGGCCGACACTTATTTGATCACGGTTCGTGCCAGCGCCTTTCCCCCGGACAAGGCTGAAGGTCGTTCAGGTGAAGTTGTCAAGTTAGGCCCGCCTTCGGAGCTGCCGGAACCTCGCCGCCGTTTTGTGGCCTTTGAGGACGCAGGCGCAGGGGCCGTCGACATCACCCAGGCGGACCTCCTTGTCTCAGTCGGCCGGGGCATAGGTGAGGCCGACAACATTGAGGTTGTGAAGGAATTGGCCGAGAAGCTGGGTGGCATGATCTCGTGTTCCAGGCCGGTTGTGGACAAGAACTGGCTTCCCAAGTATCACCAGGTAGGTACGTCCGGCAAATCAGTAAAGCCAAAGGTCTATTTGGCCCTGGGCATCAGCGGGGCGTTTCAGCATGTGGCCGGGATTACCGGAGCCGGAACAGTCATTGCCGTAAACAAGGACAATAAGGCCCCCATCTTCAGGGTTGCCAACTACGGCGTTGTGGATGACTTGTTCAATGTGGTGGAGGCGCTCAAGTCCCAGTTATCGGGCTAGTGTAACGCCGTCGAATAACGGCCGGGCTGACACATAAGGTATGGCCCGGC
>CAYPSZ010000234.1:0-42704 GCA_964413125.1 uncultured Desulfobacterales bacterium | reverse complement strand
ACACGAGGTCTTCATGCCGGCTGACGTTCCGGTCCGAGACACGGAAAAGGAGCTCAATATCACCCGCGAGCAGGTCTACGCCAAGTACACCCAGCCGCGGGCTGACAAAAAATCCTGAAAATTTCCGGCGGCCTCTCTCACGCCCAGCCAACAGTCGCCTCATTTCTTATATCGGAGTTTTAGTAGTGTGGTTGAATTCCTGTTGACATGCAACCCCCCCCTTCCGCTATATTTCGACATCAAAAAGAGCAATTTCTTATCACCCCTCAGGAGCCTTTCCTCTCAGCTCGGTGAGGAGGAGAAAGGCCTTGGCAACAGGCGATAGCATAACGTCACGGGGATAAATTATGACGGTCTGAATGAGGATCGGGCCTTCGCGCATGCGGTGCGAGACGAGAAGACCCATGCGGGACTCAAGTTCCACTTCGGGCATGTAGAGGAAGGAGACTCCGCGGCCTTGCATGACATACTCCTTGATGAACTCCACGCTTCCAGCCTCGATCAGGACCGAAGGTGTCGTCCTGTGAGACCTGAGCAAGGCCAGGACGGCCTCCCTGGAACCGGATCCCTCCTCCCTGATTATGATTGGTTCATCTTTGAGTTCAACAAAAGATATTTCCTCCCTGCCGGTGAACCTGTGTTCAGGGGCCGTTACAAGGCGGAATTCCTCCCTGGTGTACTCCACGACCCTCAGCCTGCTGCTAAAAGGGATCCTGCCGATAATTCCCAAGTCATATTTGTACTCCATGATGTCCCGCGCTATTTCCTGAGAGCTCCCTTCCTTCAGCGAGACCTTCACCTCCGGGTGTGCTTGCTGGAAACTGGAAAGGAGTCCCGGCATAAGGTGACGGGCGAAGCTCTTGGTGGTCCCGATGGTGAGCGCTCCGGCTGATAGGTCCGCATAGCGAGGCATCACGAATTCCATTTCGTCCACGATCAAGAAGATTCTCCTGGCATACCCGAAGAGCGTACGGCCGGCCTCGGTGAGCCGCAGAGCTTTTCCTCGCCTCTTGAAAAGCTTGAGGGAGAGGTGGTCCTCCAAGGTCCGGATCTGCATGGTCACCGCAGGCTGGGTGACAAAGAGTTTTTCCGCCGCCTTGCTGACGCTCTTCTCCCGGGCGACGTAATGGAAGACCCTGAGCTGATTCAAGTTCATGTGCATTTGGGAACCCTTGATTATAAGAAAAACTTATAATCATATAAAATCAATTGTTTTGACATGTCAATCCATATTCTTACAAAAGGAATTTAGCTACCCACATCTTACCTTATGGGGAGAGCCCCCTGGAAAGGAGGTAATCAAACCCTGAATCGTATACTGTAGAACAAATGGACCATGGAGCCTGCATCGATCCGTTCCTGAGCCGGCAGTGCAATGCATCCGGGGCCTCTCTTCCTTCCCGAGCCTCATCTCCTTGGTCCGGGACCCGGCCAGTCCCATCGAAGGCACGGGTGCGCGTTCTGTTCGGCACGACAACACCAAACAAAAAGGAGGGTGCAATGAAGGTCTATGACGTGGTTCCGGGATTGGAATTCGATCCGGAACAGGATTTCGAACAATCCCCGGCCTGGTTTCTGGATGCCACCCACTCCGTTCCCCCGTGGACGCCCATGTTCGGCTGGTTTTGGATCAATTTCTGCCGGCACGGGATGCAGTACGGCGCGGAAAAGCTCAGCCTGCCCACGGTCAAGGGGTGGGATTGGCGATTCATGAACGGCGGTGGTTACCTCACCCTCCTTTTGGTCAAAAGCGAGGAGGAGAGGCAGCGGAGAGAGGCGGAGTTCCGGAAGGCGATCCTCCCGTTTGTGGAGGATTATGACGGGCTCTGGAGTGGCTTTGTGAAAGAAATACTGAATCGTTACGCAGAGCTCAAGGCCTTGGACCTGGATGAGGCCTGTAACATCGAGTTGCTGGAGAACTTTGAGGAGACCATAAACACCTGCCGCCGCATGTGGGAGATCCACATGTACATGATGTACGGAACATATACGGCCTACATCCTGTTCGAGAACATGTGCCGCCAATTGGCGCAGATAGACGATACCTCCCCTCTCTTCCACAAGCTGGTCTCAGGCTTTGACAACAAGGTCTTCCAAGTGGATCGAACCTTATGGGATTTCTCCAAACGAGCGGAACAAGAGGGCCTCGCCGATGTCTTCTTAAACAACGACGCTCGGGATATCAGGGCAAAACTGGAGGCCACGGAAAAGGGAGCCTCGTTCATGAAGGACTTTATGGCCTTCATGGACGAAGACGGCTGGCGGATGCAGCGGATGAGCGAGATCAATCTTCCCACCTGGGTGGAGGACCCGTCTCCGGCCCTGGCCAATGTCAGGCAGTTCCTCCAGAAAGGAGGGGATTTCAATCTGGAAAAGGAGCGGGCTAAGATCGAGGAGGAGCGCAAGGCGGCGGAAAAGGAGGTCCTGGCGAAGGTTCCCCAGGAGCAAAGAGGATGGTTCGAGCAGCTCATGGAGTTGGCCCAGAAAAGCGGCATTTTCAGCGAGGAGCATGACCACTATCTGGATCTCTACACTCATGCCATGATGCGGAGAAGCGCGCTGGGCTTGGGCTGCCGCTTCGTTCAGCTCGGCGCGATGGACGACCCCGAGGACATATTCTTCCTCATCCCTGACGAGGTGCGACGCGCAGGGATCAATCCGGATCAGTTCAACCTCCGACCCGTTGTGGAACGGAGAAAGGCGGAGTGGGAAGAATGGAAGAAAAACCCCAACCCCCCTGCCATGTTGAAGGAGGGATTCGACCTTGATCAGGCAATGGGGGTGCTTGTCCAATCCAATGATCCCATAGCGCTCAAGGTGGTGGTCGGCTCCATGCCCCAGGTCCGGCCGGAACTCAAGGCGGATCTGTACGGCACCTGCGGTTCCCCGGGGGTGGCCGAAGGGCCTGCAAGGGTCATCATGAGTGAAGACGAACTCTACCGGGTCCAGGAGGGTGACATCCTGGTAGCCGCAAGCACTTCCCCGAGTTGGACGCCTATCTTCTCCATGATCCAAGGCGTGATAGTCGACCGCGGTGCGAGTTTGTCCCATGCGGCCATCGTGGGGCGGGAGTATGGCATTCCAGTTGTAATGAACGTTTTCCAAGGGACCGCAAAAATCAAGAGCGGACAGCGAGTCAAGGTGGACGCAAACCTGGGCGTTGTCTACATCCTGGATAAGTAACGCAACTGCCTCCCCGGGGTGGGCTGCCTTGGCCTGTTGCAGCCCGCCTCGGGGACGCAGGGGAGTAGGATGACATGACGGACAAATGGATCTATCGACTGGAAGAAATCCGAAGCTGGCACAACGACCTGGTAGGCAAAAAATGCGCTAATTTGGGTGAGATGACACATTTAGGGATGCGGATACCGCCCGGTTTCGCCGTGTCAGTGGAAGGTTATGAACGCTTCATGACAGATACCGGCGCAGGAGAAGAGATCAAGGAGTATGTTCGGAATAACGAAAGCCGTCTCAAAAAAAACGTGGGGGCCCAAGTGGAGGCCGGACGGTTCATCCGCAACCTGATCCAGTCCAGGCAGATGCCTCGAGCCATGGAAAAAGAGCTCTGGGAACATTATGACCGGGTATGTGAGGAATCCGGTTGTCCAGATGCGGCAGTAGCAACTCGTTCGAGCGGTGCCGTCAGTATGCCCGGTCAAATGGAGACATACTTGAACGTCCGCGGCAAGCATGAGGTAACCCGGAAAATCATCCAAGTGTGGGGGAGCGCATTCACCACCAGGGCCATAGCCTTCCGCATGGAGAACGATATGCCCATGGACAAGGCCCCTATTGGTGTGGCCATCCTAAAAATGGTCGACGCCAAGTGTGCCGGTGTCGCCCTTACCGTTTTACCTACCACCGGAGACCTCTCTAAAGTGGTAATCGAGGGTAATTGGGGGCTGGGTGAGAGCGTGGTGAGCGGGGAAATAACCCCTGACAGGTTCGTAGTGGACAAGGAGACCGGCGAGGTTCAGGCGACCATCAGCCCAAAGCCCAAGATGGTGGCTTACAAGGACACAGGAACAATGGTCAAGAACGTGCCCAAAGAACTACAGATACAGCCATGCTTAAGTGATGAAGAGATTCAAGAGATCGTGCGGATCGCCCTGGATGTCGAGACTTACTTCGATATGCCCCAGGATATGGAATGGGTTATCGACCAAGAGCTGTCCTTTCCGGAGAACCTGTTCTGGGTCCAGACCCGTCCGGCCAAATTTTCCAAGAAGAAGGACAAGGACCCGGAATACCTTGCCGAGCTGATGACCCGGGTTTTCAGGATGTGAAGGGTCATGAGAAGCACCCTGAACACGAGTCAAAAAAGGAGCTCAACATGACCACCCTCTTCACCCAGTATTGGGATGTCAAGATAGATGTATTCGATGAATATTCCACCTTTGTTACAAACGAGTACAACCCCACCCTGGAGCAGATGGGCATCCGCTTGCTCGGGGGCTACTACGTTGCCGTGGGTGAAGGCCCCAGGGTCGTAGCGGTTGCCACGGTGGACCGTGGCGAGAGCCTCATAAAGGCCCTGGCGGAGAGGGAATACCGGCGCGTCTTTTACAGGCTCAACCAGTTGGTTTCCAGTTACAGCAGCAAGGTATGGGTCCCAGCCGGGAGGATCGGCCAGGAACCATACAGGATTCAGACGGGAGCCTGGAAATTCAACCAGTATTACAATATAATCCCGGGCCGGGAGGAGGCTCACTACAGGTTTGTTAAAGAAGAGTGCGTTCCGGCTATGAAGGAGCTAAAAGTCCCTGTTACTGCGGGATGGCGGCTGGCCATAGGATCCGGCCCCCGTACCCTGGCAGAGTGTACAGCCAAGAGCATAAGGGACATCGCATCCGCTATCGACACCTCGGAATTCCGCCGTCTGGTAAGGACCCTGAAAAAAGGCTACGGTACGGATTACAGCAGCCGGATTCTAGCTCCCACCGGACGTATCGAGGTCCCCTACATCATGCGGGAGATGATGAAAGGCTTTTAGTGGGATTCTCGTGGCCGGGTCCATGGCATGTGGAGTATCATCCGCCAAGGGGGTTTTCCATGGCCTCTTGGTAAGACGTCTCAAGTTCTGCGGAAAGGGCCTTGGTTCCTTGTTCCGCCGCTTGTTGGAGCCGTGTGCCGAGCCGATGAAGTTTGCTGATGAGCCTGAGAACGGGCACAAGCAGTTCCCGATAGCAGGCGGCTGGAGACTTTCCGCATTCCACCGACTCGGCCAAGGCCCGGGCTGCCAGAAGCCCGCTCAGGAGTGCGGTGCCGATCCCCTCGAAGGTAACCGGGAGGATCAACCCGGCTGCGTCTCCCACAAGGAGCACGTTCCCGCGGGCCGTGGCAAGCGCCCCGGAGATCAAATCATGATGGAGCAAAGGCACCAGGCACCCATCCCGCCAAAGGGGACTGCACTCCTTTATGAAACCATACTTGGAAAGGAGTGCGGGGATCTCTTTTTTCAATTCCCGGAGGCCGCTTCCTTCCAAGAGGAAACCATCTCCCTTGTGTACCAGGTCAAACCTGGGCCTGGGTGTTCCCCGGGGAAAAAACCAGTGGATCATGTCCTGCTCCATGTTCAGCCTCCCCGGGTAAAACTCCCTGACGGGAGCGGAATACCGCACCCGGAGTTCGGGGAAAAGGAGCTTCCGGATGGCCGATGTCCCCCCGTCCGCCCCTACAACGAATCTGGCCCTTACCCGGGTGCGCCGGTTTCCCCGCGCCACCCATATCGTGGAGAGCTCCCCGTCTCGAACCAAATCCACGGCCCGGGCCCGATCCCACACCAAGGCGCCGCCGTCGGTTGCCTTCCGAATCATCCACGAGTCGAGATCCTTTCGCCAGGCGATCGGGGTTCGGCGGGAGACAAGGGCGGGAGGTTCACCAAAAACATGGATCCTGTGCCCGGCGAGGTAATAGGGGGGGGTGAGAACCTCTTTGGGGATTTCCCCGAACTCAGAAGTCAAGAGCTCCAGGCACCAGGGGGCCATGATCATACCCGTGCAAACCTTGTCCCGGGGAAGCCTCCGCTTCTCCATGACCAGTGTCCCCAGGCCGCTCTCGGCGCATTTCTTGGCGGCCATACACCCGCCGGGACCGCCGCCCACCACCACGACGTCGAAAAATCTCTCAGGGGTCATGTCATAACCTTAAACCGGAAATAGCCTGAAACGCATATTTGAGACTTCATTAATAGCGATCCCGGGCTACAAAGTAAATCCAAAACATGAGGAACGGAAAACCGATGAACCCGGAGCAAGCAATAAAGGAAAAGGCCCTAGCCCTGGGAGCAAGAGCAGCCGGCATCGCCTCGGCGGCAGAAGTAAGTCGTTTCGCCCCTGAGGGCCACAGGCCGGGCGATCTCCTTAAGAAGGCAGAGAGCGTCATCGTCCTAGGAGGTAATGAGCCGACATCGGGGGCATGGAGAGCCTCCACCAACAGGATCCTTGGCAGCATAGGCTATAATAGGAGCGCCCTGGCCGCGGCGGCCCGGAAGCTGGCATACTATATTGAGGAGGCACACGGGTGTTTTGCCATACCTATTCCCTCAGGCCTCTGGATCGGGCATTATCCTTACGTCAGCTTGAAGCTTTGTGCGGAAATGGCCGGGCTGGGGACCCGCTCCATGGCTGCCGGCATAATCCTGAACCCCTCGTTCGGACTATTGTATTTTAATGCGGTGGTTACCACGATGCCGCTCGAGGCGGACGGCCCGCCTAAAGAACCGGTGTGCCCAACCGGAGCTTGCATTCGCATGTGGGATAAAAGAAGGACGACCCCGTGTCTGACATCCTGCCCCGACTGCCTCACAGGGGAGCTCAAGGAGGGTAAGATTCATTGGATGGAGTATGACCAGGAGCTTTGCTACACCCGCGCGCAGACCACGGCCATGGACTCTTTTCAGAAATTGCTCCTAGCGGCCATGGATGAACCCGACCCTTGGAGGAGGAAAGCGATCGTCTTCGGCAGCCACTTTACCAGGGCGGTTCGCAGTCTGGCTTATTCCAACGAGCTCTCGGCGCAATGCTTTAACTGCCTCAAGAGGTGTCCCGTGATCTTGAGGCTCTTGAAAAACCTTCACTGACGGAAAGTTCAACGAATTATAGGGGATTAATTATGACCGAACTATTGTCTGAAGAATGCTATCTTACCCACAATAAATCCGTAACAGGTATGACCAATGCAAGGCAACGCTTGGAGCCCGGTCGCTTTCACAGGGGGCTATCGGATAAGGAGATAGCAGAAAGGCTGGACCTGGAGATCGGTCAGGTGATAGAAATACGATGTATCGCAGAAAACGAAAGAATTCCAATTACCTCTTACCTGGAGGCCGAAAAAACCAAGGAAGAGCGGTTTAGCAAAGCTGCCGGAGGGAAAGGGCCTGTTTATGACCCCAAGAATTGAAACAAACGCCCATGGCCGCACCATACTAGGCCAACCCGTGAATGAAAAAGACTGAGGCGCCCTGTAGGAGGGACTTGTAGTCCCGATCATAGGTGGGTCGGGAGCACGGCTCCCCCTATCAGGGGAGCGGGTGGAAGGCGCACCCATCCAGCAAGGGCCGGCTCTGCGCGAAAGGGCTTGCGGCGCTGGACCTCTTCCGCTCTACACAAAGGCTTAAGCCCCCTTGTCCAAAAAAATGATCGGATTGCAGAAAGATCTTTGTTTTAAGAGCTGCCCCAGTCTTATCAACGGGTTAGGGCCTATTCAGCGGCGGCGAGCGGGTTTTTGCGGAGCCGTGGAACTTGAAGAAAAGGCGGTTAAAAATGAAACCATATCCGGAATGCAGTCTGTGCATGTTGAAGTGGATTTATGAGAGAATCACCAATTCATTGGACGATGAACAGAAGTTTCATGTCGCAAAAAAGCTCTTGCAAGTGTTTGCAAGAGAGCTGGATCCGGCAATCGATTTGGGCATACTGTGTAACAGGGCTTTGGGGCCGCTGCATGAGTTCGTACTGGGGTCTTCCGGCCCCTATGAGCAATTAAAGCGAAAAAGCAATGAAGCGGCAGGAGTTTTGTTGAGGGAGGCGAAAGCCTTCATCGAAAGAGGTGATACTCCAAGAGAGCGACTGGAGAGGGCATGCGGGCTGGCGGCGGTGGGCAATGTGGCGCCCATCGGGGTCCCCTCGGGCCCTTTCGATTTTTCCATGGTGAGGGACATCATCAAGGGCGAATCCCCCCTGCCAAGGCCCGAGGGAGACGTTTACGATGCGGCTTTCAAGTCCAAGAACATCTTCTATGTGGCTGATAATGCGGGAGAGATAGGGTTTGATTCCCTGCTGATTTCCTTGGTCAAGAATATGGGATCCAATGTTGCTCTACTGGTCAAACAAGGCCCCTTTTTTGATGACGCCACCTTGGAGGATGTCCATTATTTCGGCCTTGAACAAACGGCTGATGTTGTATGTCACATCAAAGAAGGCTTCTTTGTGCCTGGTGCGCGCGACGGCGAGATGGCCTCTCTTTTCGAAAAAAGCGATCTTGTTATTTCAAAGGGAACCGGAAATTTTGAGGCACTCAAGGGAAACACCGGGGGTAGGGGGGCCATTTTTCTCTTGAAAGCCAAATGCGCCCCTGTAGCGGAAGAGACCGGCACACCCCTGGGGGAGTTCGCGGTAAGGCTGGAGCCTACATAGCCTCAAAAGCCAATGGCCGATCGATACTCGGCCGTCGCCGTGAATGAAAAGATCGAGGTGCCTTGTTGGAGGGACTTGTAGCCCCGATCATAGGTGGGTCTAAAGCTTCTGTGGGCCTCGTTGCCGGCCGGCTTAAGGGGTCATTAAGGGGCGAGCATGACTCAGTGGCTTGAGTGCCTGGATGGCCGCGGTTTCCCCCGGTCGTAACCACCCGCAATGACGAAGGCCGTACGCTAAATGTCCGCTCCGGAACCCCCGACCTCATACGCCACCAACCTCGATACAGGATCAAAATCATCACCGTATTGACTGCCTGGCGTCCAAACTTCTTTTTATGACAGCTTTTCACCGGTAAGGCACTACGAAGAGGATCCTTCATCCACAAGGGTTAACGCCTCGGGGGCGCACCACTTAACACACTCCGGGTCAGGAGGCTCACCACAGAAATCGCATTTGAGCGGTATCCCCGTCCCAGGCTCCTTGAAAGCGGATTTGATTGGACAAGAGGCCCTGCAGACCACACAGCCGTCCACCTCTATGCCATTAATATAGTAGGCGCCCCTTGAGTTGCACGCCGCTTCCGTAAAGGGCCCCGCAATCACCGGGATGCACAACTCCTCGGCAACAAACACCCTGATTCGTGACCTGCGCGGGTTGACGCTTTCCGTATGCTTCAGTGAGCAGGCCACCTGGCACATGCGACATCCTGTGCATCGGCTGGGGTCGATATGAATTCTCATGGGATTCCCGCCTCCTCGGTCAGATCGAGCTCACGTATCTTTTCCGCCCCGGGATCGCCTTCCGGAGTCCATCCTCTCAGCTCATAGTATCGGGTAAGCATTTCATTCAGGTGGACCACCTGATTCTTGACCAGAGGCTCGTCGGTCATTCGATCGGGGAGGCGATCATCTCCGCCTGTTATCCCCTCCCTCATATTGAAGAGCTTCTCCAGGTTCCAGATCCGCTCCCCGATACGCTCCAAGCCTTGTTCGGAGTAATTTGCATCTGTCACCAGGTTCAGCCAGACCGGCAGCTTTTCGGCCCAGAGCGGCCCGTGATAAATGATCCAGCAAAGGACGGCGGAGTCCACCAGAGCGATGAAGTTCTGGTCCTTTACCGTGAATTCGACGTGATGGGCCGGATCCTTTCTGCCCTCATAAAAGGGAAGTGTGGCCTTGGTATGTGAGGCGCCGACATTGTTGGTTGCATACTGGAGCCCGATGACCTCGAATCCCTGGGGGTGCCAGGCGGGCATCCCAAGGCCCTTAACTCCCATGAAGAGTTCAGGATGGCCGAGTCTTTCAGCCAGGATGGCACCGCCCTCCGCCACAAGGTCGCCGAAACCTTCCCGTACGGCCGCCTCCTTCAGGAGACGCACCATGGAACCCATATTGCCAAAGGGGATCGAGTATCCGATATCGTGTTCCTTCAGGATACCTTTTTCAAAAAGCTCCATAACACATGAGACCGTGGCGCCGGCGCTTATGGTATCCATGCCAAGCTCATTGCAGAGATAGTTTGTGCGGCAGATATCATCCAGCTCGCCGATGCCGCAGTTAGAGCCCAGAAGGGCCATGCTCTCGTGCTCAGGTCCTTTGGCGGTACCCGGATACAAAGGATCATGGATGCGGCTTCTCTTACTGCACGCAAAGGGGCATCCGAAGCACCCCTCGTCTCTCACGCGGATTTGATCGCGGATGTTGGCCGGATCGGTGAATCTGGTGAAGGCCTCGAAAAAACCGGCTTGAAAGTTCAATGCGGCCTGCGTGCCCGTGGCATTGGCTCGTCCCGGAAGGACCCAGGTCCCATAGAGGAGACGATTCCTAAGCGTCCGATTCTCCCTGCCTTCGCGGTAATAGTCCATCACTGCCTGGCGAAAACCGGATGGGTCTGCGATCATGACAGCGCCGCTGCCATGGGCCACAACAGCTTTGAGGTTTTTCGAGCCCATGACAGCGCCCAATCCCGAGCGCCCGGCCGCCCGGCCGCCGTCCGCCATGATGCAGGCGAAACGAACAAGGTTCTCGCCCGCAGGGCCTATGGAGACTATGCTGAGCTCGCTCAGCTCCCATTTGTCCAGGTCTTTGGAAAAATCCTTCCGCAGGATCTTCTCGGTCTCGGTGGTCCAGGTTCCCCAGATGTGCGCAGCCGGGCGAATCTCAACTTGATCATCTCTGATGTATAGATAAACGGGCTCTTCGGCGCGACCTTCGACGATGAGCAGGTCGTAGCCTGAATACTTAAGGTGGGCGCCGAAGTACCCCCCGCAGCAAGGATTGGCTATTCCGCCGCTGAGAGGGGATTTGGAGACCACGATGAATCTTCCGCCTGCAGGCACCCCGGCCCCGGTGAGAGGGCCGGTTGCAAAAAGCAGCTTGTTCTCAGGGGACAAGGGGTCTATGCCGGGGGCGAGTTCGTCAAAGAGCATGCGAAGGCCCATTCCACGGCCTCCTATGTATTGGACGGCAAGGTCACGGGGAAGGTCCTCAACCGAGATATGCCCCCTGCTCAAGTCCACCCTCAGTATGCTTCCTTTCCAGCCGTACATTTTCCGCCTATTGTTTGGGGTTATTTTTTTTGATAAACGGTTTTTTCCCCGAGGACCTTATGCCGCGCTTATAAATCATTCGGCAAAGATCTGGGAAAAGGTCTGAGCGTCACTGAAGCCTTGAATATCCAGTGCCCCGCTCCGGCAAGAACTCGAGCAAACACCACATCCCTTGCAGAGGGCCTCATTCAAGACCGCGACGCCCCTTTTTCCGTCCAATTCCACTGCACCGAAAGGACAAACAGAGACGCACACGCCGCATCCCGTGCAAAGACCCGGATCCAATGATCCGATGATCCCTCCCGAGGTCCACATATCTCTTGAAAGCACCGTCATGGCCCTGGAGGCTGCGGCCCGGGCCTGGGCCACGGATTCATCCATGAATTTGGGGCCGTGGGACATGCCGCAGACAAATATTCCCTCTGTTGCAAAGTCCACAGGCCGGAGCTTCATGTGGGCCTCCATGAAAAACCCGTCTTGGTCCAGAGGCACCTTGAGAAGGGTGGAAAGGGCCTGATTGGATTTCGCCGGGACTATGGCGGCGGCAAGCACCAACATGTCCGCATCCAGGGCCAAAGGATACCCCAGGATGGGCTCCTTTACAGTTACCCTGAGGATTGAAGACCCTTCCGCTTCAACGCGCTCCGCCTCAGGCGGGTCCTGCGGATCGAAACGGATGAATTGAATGCCATTCTCGCAGGCCTCTTTGTAGAGAAGCTCCTTCAGCCCGAAAGTGCGCATGTCCCGATATAGGACGGTGATCTCCGATTCCCTGTTTCGTTTTTTCAAATCAAGGGCGGCTTTGACGGAGTGGGTGCAGCAAACCCTGCTGCAATAGGGCCGTTCAGCGTTCCTGGATCCTATGCATTGTACGAAGACAACCCTTCGGCGCTTATCCGGCAAAGGCTCTTGTTTGCTCAAGATATCTTCCAGCTCCAGAAGAGTAACCACCGCAGGGTCGTCACCATGGAAAAAGATATCCGGCGTCCATTGCCCGGCACCGGTGGCCACAATTGTTATCCCGTGGTTGATTACCCTTTCTGCTCCGTCCGCACGACGTATGCAGGCGGAGAAGTTTCCCACATACCCTTGATGGTCAATGAGCTCGGCCTCTGTGTATACCTGGATGTTGAGATGGCGGTTTACCCGGGCCACCAGATCTCCGAGGCGTCCGCCTACGGTTTCCCCTTCCTGGCTTTTTCGTATCCTTCTCGAATTGCCGCCCAGTGCCGATTCCCGCTCGACCAGGTGAACCCTGATGCCTTGGTTCGCCAGCGCCAAGGCGCTTGTAATGCCCGCCAGGCCGCCTCCTATAACCAATGCCGCCTTTCTTACAGGATGGGAGGTGTACCCGAGTGAGCTAAGCATCAAGGCCTTTGCCACGGCCATTCCTACAAGATCTTTGGCCTTTTGCGTGGCCTCCCTCGGGATGAGCATATGGACGAGGGAGCAGTGCTCCCGGATATTGGCCATCTCGAAGAGACCGGGATTGAGCCCGGCTTCCCTAAGGGCGTTCTGAAACACGGGCTCATGGGTCCGTGGTGTGCAGGCCGCCACCACAACCCTGTTCAGCCTGTGCAGCCTTATGGTCTCGATAATATGCCTGACCGAGTCGACTGAGCACGCAAAGGAATACTCCTCTGCGCATATAACATTCTCGAGGCCGGCCGCGTACTGAACCACGGACGGCACATCAACGGCCCTCAAGATATTGGTCCCGCAATCGCAGACAAAGACCCCCACCCGCGGCGGGACCCCTGATACATCAGCCGGAGTCGGGTACTCCTTCTCGCCGGTCAAGGTGTGGCGCCTTCCCGCGAGCAGTTCCATGATACCGGAGGCAGCCCCGCCGGCCATGACTACGGAGTCAGGTATATCCATCGGCCCATGGAAGACCCCGCAGTGGAAAACTCCGGCCCTCGTGGTCTCGGCCGGCGCCAGATCGGAACTCAGGCAAAAGCCGTAATCATCCGTTTCCACTGACAGGCGCCGGGTCAGGGCTGCTGTTGATTCGGGAGATGTGAGACCGACGGAAAGTACGACCATGTCAAAGGATTCTTCATGGGCCGAACCGTCTCCTCCACGGAAACGCAAGACCACTCCTCCGGTCTCCCGGTCCTCCCTCAGGACGGAAACCTTACTCCAAATGAAGCGTACCCCGGGGAGGGCTTTCGCCCTTTCTACATATCTCTCAAAACCCTTTCCATGGGCCCTGATATCGTTGTGGAAGACCACGGCCTCTAGGTCGGGGTTGTGTTCCTTGCTCAGGATGACCTGTTTGACTGCGTACATGCAGCAGACTCCCGAGCAATAGGGGTTGCCTGCGGAGACGTCCCTCGACCCCACACACTGGATCCACGCCATCTTGGACGGACGGGTCCCATCCCCGGGCCTTAACGGCTCTCCGCGAAACGGTCCCGAGGCGCTGAGGAGTCTTTCGTATTCGAGTGAGGTTACTATGTTGGAGTAGTCGGAGTAGTGATAATACGATTGAGTTGCGGGATCGAATGTCTCATAACCGGGCGCCAGTATGATGCCGCCCACATCAAAGGAGAGCCTTGTCTCGTGCCGCTGAAAATCAATGGCCTTGTTGGCGCAGGCAGGCTTACAGATCTGGCACTCTTGTCTCAGAAAGAAAAGACACCTGGAAGGGTCGATCATGGCCACGAGGGGGACAGCCTGGGCAAAGGGTAGATGGATACACTTGGTATTTCCCATGCCGGCGTTATAGTGATCAGGGACGTTTACGGGGCAGTACTCTGCGCACACCGCGCAACCCGTGCATTTTTCCGGGTCCACATACCTGGGGGCCCGGGTGACCCACGCTCGAAAACGGCCTGCTTCCCCTTCCACGGATTCCAGTTCCGCGTCTGTTATGATGGAGATATTGGGGTTTGTAGCGCATTCAATGAACTTCGGAGATAGGATGCACATGGAGCAATCGTTCGTAGGAAAGGTCTTGTCGAGTTGGGCCATTTTGCCTCCGATGGCAGGCCCCCTTTCAACCAGATAGACCCGAAAGCCGGCGTTGGCCAAGTCCAGGGAGGCCTGGATGCCGCTTACGCCACCCCCTATGACCATGGCGGCGCCGACCGGTTCATCGTACGGCATGCTTCGATGTCGCGCGTATTCCATGTGCGGGCTGTTCATTTCCAACCACTCACCAATCCTTCATGATGGAGTAAGCCTAAAGGGCCGCCCAAACCAGCTCCACGACATCCATGACGCGGAGCTTATACTCCAACTCCATGGTCCTTATACTGTCACGAAAATTCAGAATGCAATATGGACAGGAAGTGGCCAGGATATTTGCCCCTCGGGCTACCGCCTCATTCACCAGGATATCTGAAAACCGCTCCCCCTTTTTGGTCTCCATCCATATACGCCCGCCTCCCCCCCCGCAACACAGGCTGTTCTCGCGCGAGTCAACCTCATCTATCAGCCGGAGGCCGGGGATGTGCTCAAGGACGCGCCTGGGTTCCTCATATATGCCGGCATAACGGCCCAGGTAACACGGATCGTGATATACTACATTCTCATCCAGCTTTTTGGCCGGCTTGAGCCTTTGATCGTCGAGCAATTCCAAAAGGACCTCAGTAATATGCCTTGCTTTGAAAGGGCCCCCCAGCCTTTGGTATTCATTTTGGAAGGCATTCAAACAGTGGGGGGAATTCACCACTATATGTTCTACGCCTGCTTCCCGGAAGGATTGGATATTCTTGTCGGCGAGCCTTTGGAAAAGGCTCAGGTTTCCCGCCTTGAGCGCACTTTCCCCGCAGCATACCTCGCCGGTTTCCAAAATGGCAGGCCCCAGCCCCGCCTGCGCCAGCAGGGACACCGAGGCCCGAGCCAGGCCTGCAAGCTCGGGATCATAGGCAGGGGTGCAGCAAGGAAAATAGAGTAATTGATTCTCCTTGCTGAATCCCTCCACTGAAAGACCTTCGGCCCAGGCCGATCTCTTATCCCTGTCCCCGCCCCAGGGATTCCCATCGGCGCTGAGACTCCCCATTGCGCTCCTCAGGCTATCAGGAGCGGTATGATATTGGTACTCCAGCATAACGGCCCTTACCGACCGGATGACGTCGGTGATGCCGACCCCCCTGGGGCAACGGTCGACACAAAGCCCGCAAGTGGTGCAGAGCCACCATCCTTCGTCTTCGAGGTCGGCAAGGCCGAAGCGCGACTCCGTAATGAGGCGGTGCGGGGTGTAGTTCTTAACGCTGTTCCAGGGGCAGCTTGCCGTACACATACCGCACTGAAAACAGAGAGTGAAAGTGTCCCCGCCGGACTCCTTTATGAGATCCGATGCCTCTTTCTGTGGTGCAATCGCTTTCAACGCGTTCAACCCTTAATGCATGACTCTGCCCCCGTCGACCAAGAGGGTCTGTCCGGTCATAAAGTCACTCTCATCGGAGGCCAGGAACATTAGGACGCCTGCAATGTCTTCAGGCGTGCCCACCCTGCCCAGCGGGGTCTTGGAAGTGTCGTATTTTTCGATGTCTGCAAGCCTCCGGCTTGCCTGTGTGTCGGTGAAGCCGGGAGCCACCGCGTTGATGCTTATTCCGTGTGGCCCCAATTCCACTGCCAGGGCCCGTGTCAGCCCTATGACGCCGCCCTTGGACGTAACATAATGGGCAAAACCACTGGATCCGGTGAAGAACACTTCCGAGGCGATGTTTATGATTTTTCCACCGCCTTGTTCCTTCATAAATGGAAAAACCGCTCGCACCCCCAGGAATACCCCCTTGACGTTGACGCGCATGACAGCGTCCCATTCTTCAAGGTCGATTTCGTAAAACGGCTTCCTCTTGAAGCCGTCATATATGGCGGCGTTATTTATTAGTATATCCACACGCCCGAACTCCTTGACCGCTGCTTGCGCCATGGCGTGGGTTTCCTGTTCGTTCGAGACATCGGCTTCAAAGGGCAGGGCCCGCCCGCCTTGGTCCCTTATGAGCTCCACAGTCTCTTGAAGATCATGCCGGTCCTGCTCCCTCAGGGCGATGTTCATGACGAGTACACCCGCGCCCTCCCGGGCCAGGCTCAGGGCAAAGGTCCGTCCCAGCCCCCTTGCCCCTCCTGTTACGATAGCCGTCTTGTCTTTGAGTCTCATGATGCCCCAATCCGCCTGCCGGGCAGGCCTCCCTGCCCGTCGGATATCAGTATGCCGGTTTGCGCAGGCCAAAGTCTTCCGCTATCACCTGGTAACAGTTGTAACTGGAGCCGCGCCCGATGGCCGGTCCCCCTGGCACACCCGATGAGCACATGTAAAGGCCCTTTATGAATGTCCGCAACCCTCCCGGGAGTCCCCTGAAACGCCCGCTCTGGGAGCCGCCGCAGTTACCTTCGGACCAGCCCCCCTCTCTCATATCCAGGTGGGTATCCTGTATATCAATCGGTGTGGTGATGCGCTCGCCTATGAAATTATCCTTTTTCATATTCGGCGCATATTTTTGCCACTGCTCAATCATGGACTCGTAGAACTCATCGTGTAGGTTGCGCCACTCTTTCCTGGAAAAAATCCTGGCGGGACAGGTGAATTCCTCCACATGTATGCTGTGTTTCCCTTCCGGTGCGCGGGTGGGGTCCCATATGGTGTCCGGTGCGGTCAGGAGGAAAAACTTGGAGGGCATCCCGAACAGGAAGATTTCATGCATGTATTTGTCTTCCATAAACGCCAGGTCTCTGGGAGCAAGATAAGTTCTCGGTGTGGCATTGATATCGGGGTTGTTTTTGGCGGCCTTATAGTCAGGCAGCTCATGCACGGCCACGGGTCCCCAGAAGAGTTGGGCCCTGTCAAAGAAATAGCTGTCCACTTTCCGCTTCATCTGAGTGGTCAGGTGCTCTTCTCCTATCATGCGGAGAAAAAGCTGGGGAGTGGCATTATCCGATACCACCATTTGTTTGGCTTTTATCTCGGCTCCGTCTAGTAATCTAATACCTTCAACCTTCCCATTTTCAATAATTAATTTATCCACTTCAGAATTGATATGGTATTCCACGCCCAGTTTTTTGCCAGCCGAGACGAGCGCATCGGTAATGGACTGGGTGCCTCCTTTTGCTATGGCGGCGGTTTCCCACCCAAGGACCAAATGGAGGGTTGCAAAGGTATACATGATCCCCGGCACATCGTCCGCTTGAATGCCGCAAGAGGTGAGAAACCCCCTCAGCATGAGCATCCGGAGCACATCGCTTTCGAAGAAATAGTGCGCCGCTTCCTTGGCGGTCATGAAGTGCATGGATGGATCGAGCCCGCTCTTTGGATTGTTGACCAGATCTTCCAAAGGATCAGGGACCCCGTACGGTGTTGGCACCGAGAACCGATATTGATGAAATGCCGGCCGAATAATATCTTTATATATCTCGGTCCAATAAAGGTAAGCCTCTGCATCCGCCCTGGAAAATTGATCAATCTGATTATAGGTTTTCTTTACGTTTGCTTCACTGAACTCGGTTTTTCCTGTTTGAGGATCGACTACCGGAAACCCTGCATAGGCGACATAGGAAGTTCCATCGTCAAATACTATCGCTTCATTTGTATCAGGAAATGCATACTCCAGCCCTTCCTCACGAAGGTTGAATTCCTTGTAGGCAGGATGGCCATAATAGCGTGTAAAGTGAGCACAGAAGTTACCCCGGAAGCCTGGTGCAGGGTTGTCATCAAAAGATACGGCACCGCCGCCCAGGTGATCCAGCCGCTCAAAGACTCCTACAGACAGACCTGCCTTAGCAAGATAAGGGGCGATCGTAGTGCCATGATGCCCGCCACCGATAACAATTGCATCATACGATTTGTCAGCCATTGTATCCACCTCCTCTTTGTTATTGGAAAATTATAAAATAGAATAAGACGCCAATACTCACTAATAAATCACTGAAGCTCTTTAAAAATGCTCACCAGTCTATCCGCTTTTTCCTCAGGGGTTCCTTCGATGAATTCACAATTTCTGCTCATGTCAGGCGGCGAGGATAGTTCCACAATGTCCATTTTCGTAAGCTCCTGATGGCCGCTCAAGAAGTCTTCGCCGGTCCATGAAGGAATGGAACGAGCCTTTCTAACCATTTGCATCATTTTCGTCCGGGAGATATAGCGTAGCTCACCTATCTCATTACTGACCGTGACCAATGCAGGCATCTTGGCCCGGACCTGTTCATAGCCCACGGGTATGTTCTTCTTGGCAAGCACTGTCCCGTCTTCCACCTTGATTTCCCGGGCAAGACCGATGCAAGGGAGTCCCAGCATTTCAGCCAAAATCAGGCCGACCTGGCCGGAGTCCAAGTCACCGGCCTGCCGGCCTGTCAGGATCAGATCGTATGGGCCTATCTTCCCTATTGCTTCAGCCAAGGCGCCGGCGGTAGAGTAACTGTCAAGCTTTTCAAAGGCGCCGTCTTGCAGAAGTATCAACTCGTCGGCGCCGGCCGCCAGGCTCTTTCTCAGTACGGTGTCCGAGACCTTTTTGCCTAAGCTGAGAACAGTGACCCTTGCTCCCGGTTCCTCCTGCAATCGAAGAGCCGCCTCCAGGGCGTTTTCATCGAAAGGGTTGATTACATCCGGCGCATCCACGATGACTTCCTTGTTTTCGCCGTCCACGCCCACATCGGACAAGGGCGCTTCAGGGTCGGGAATCTGCTTGGCGCAGACGATGATTCTTAACTCTCCCATGATGTTCGCTCCAATCTCTCTAAAAGAGCAGGTATGACTTTTTCATAGTCTTCCACCACGCCATAATCGGCCACTTTAAACATGTTGCAACTCTGGTCCGTATTTACGGCGATTATCTTCTTGGAGTGGACCATGCCGACAAGGTGCTGAATGGCGCCTGATATTCCCACGGCAATATAGATATCCGGGGAAATCATGCTGCCGGTAAGGCCGATCTGGTGATCTGAAGTTATCCAGCCTTTATCAACAGCCACCCTGCTGCAGCCTATCATCACGTTTCCGAAAGGCTTTTTGAGGGCCTCAGCCAGCTCCTTCAGCAACTCAAATCCATCCTCGTCTCCGAGGCCGGCGCCCCCTGCAACCACTGCATCCGCACTGTCCAGCGAGACCATTTCTTCCCTTACCACTTCGATGGACTCCACTTTGTTCATGGACTCATCGATTTGGGGAACTATTTCCACCATCTCCGCATTATTGTCACTCGGTACAGCCGGCTTGAAGACTTTCCCCCGCACAGTGGCGAGCTGGGGATTTCCAGGGCACTTGAAGACCGACACCGCATTGCCCCCGGAGACCGGCTTGGTCCGCAGTAAAAGGCCGTCAGCGGGATCGATTGAAAAACCGATGCAATCGGTGGTCAGCCGGGTGTTCAACCGGAAGGCCAGCCTGGGGGCCAACTCCATCCCGATAGGGACATGGCTCATCAAAAAAATACGGGGGTTTATGTGATCACAGGCCTGTTTCAGGGCGGCGAGCCAAAGGTCCGGGAAGAAATCTTTCAAGAGCGGGTGTTCCAATTTGTAAACATGATCCGCACCGTAAGAGGCAACCTGTTCAGCCGCCGCCGACACCGAATCGCCCATCAGAATCACGGAAAGCCCGCCGCCGGTCTCATCCGCCAGTTTGCTTCCCGCCCCCAGCAATTCAAGGACCTTCATATCCAATGATCCTTCTTTCAATTCTCCAAGTATCAAGACATCACTCATAGTTATCCTCCAAATAAAATCCACCGGGTCAGGAGACGATATCTCCTGAGACCTCTTTCAAAGACTTCACAACCAATTCATTGAGGTCTATCACTTCGAGTGTTTCATTGAGGCCGGTTGCTTTGCGGGCATCCTCCAGCATAATGCGGCATAACGGGCAGGCAGTGACCAGTATACCTGCCCCGGTGGCCTCGGCCTCCCTGATGCGGACCTCACTCATCTTTACCCGCCCCCCGGGCAGGTCCAGCCACATTCTTCCGCCGCCGCCTCCGCAGCAGAGGCTGCCGGCGCCATGGTGCGCCATCTCCACAAGGTTGACCCCGGGAATGGATCGAATGATGTGTCTTGGTTCATCGAAGATCCGGTTGTAACGGCCCAGATAACAGGGATCATGGAAAGTTACTGTAGCATCGATCCTTTCGCTGAGCCTGAGTCTCCCATTGTTTATCAATTCCCAAAGGAGCAGGGTGTAGTGGCGCGCATTGAACGGGGCTTCGGCGTATTCATTTCTGAAAGCGTGAAAGCAATGGGGCGAAGAAGTCACCACTTCAGTAATGCCGTATTGGTCGAATAGGTCCCGAGTTTTCTCCATCTGCTCCACAAAAAGACCCACTTCACCCGCACGCCTGGCAATATCGCCACAGCAGGGTTCCTTTTTGCCCAAAATGCCGAATTTGATCTGTGCCCAACGGAGAATCTTGGAAAAAGACCGTGCTATCCCCAGAGCAGTGTCATCAAAAGAAGTCGTACATCCAACAAAGTAGCAAAGGTCCGCTTCAGCCCCCCTCTTTGTGAGATCGACCAGATCCAGCCCTTCCGCCCAGGCCCCGCGGTTCTTTTTTGAGGACTCCCACGGATTGTCATACTTAAAAACCCTCTCCAGAGTCTGGTTCATGAGCTTAGGCACATTGGTCCCATCCTCTACGGCCAGGATCCTTTGCTTGAGAGCGGTTTCAAAGGCCGCTCCGTATATAGGACAGACCTCCAGGCAGGCGCGGCAGGTAGTGCAATACCAAAACTTGTCATCCACCTTGCTTTGTTCATTCCTTTCAAGAATATTTATGTCTCCCCATGAGAAATGATCTTTCCATAATGCGCGCCGCATGGCCTGAACAAGGTCCCTGGGTGAAAAAGGTTCACCGGCCCCTGCAGAGGGACAGGCCGTCACGCACCTGCCGCAACGCATGCAGGAGTCAAAGAAGATCGAATCACCGAGGTCGAATGCGGCGGCCCCTTGTTCAACGTCCAGGATGATGGGTTTGGGGACCGCTTGAAAGCACATGGCCGCCGGAGCGCCGAGGATGTGGAAAAGTTTTGTAAAGGGAATCGCTGCAATAAAACCCAGGCTCAGAAGCGAATGCCCCCACCAAAGATACGGATAGAGAACCTCTGCTGAAGACGGTGAAAAAAGAGAGGCCGTCCACGCGCCTGCAAAAGACCAGGCGGCCCAGGCGGGCTGCTGGGCGGCCAATCTGAGCCCTTCCACCATAAAGCCGGAAAGCCCCGCCAGTAAGAGCCAGACCGGTATCAGGGCGTCTTTCATTCGCCTCTCCAACCGGGGAACACGCTGTATGTATCTACGGACAAGGGCCCACAGGATACCCCCTATGAGCATGCTACCACCAAGATCAAGACAGAATGAATATATAATATATGCTCTTCCCTTTAAAAAAGAAAATATGTAATTATCAATAAATAATAAACATGTGCCTATAAAAAGAAATAAAAAGCCCCAAAATATGAGAAGGTGCATGATACCGGCCGCCCAATCGCCTTGAAGCAATCGCCGCCCCAGGAAGGTATCCAAGACCGCCCTATTGAGTACATCTCTTAAAGACGGTGAATTCATCGATCCTGCCGATTTCTTCCACACCCGGATATGAGCGGCAATACCCGCCACAAAAAACACCATGGCCGTCACCGCCAACAGATAGAAGAGCGGGACGCTCTCGACCTGCCAGAACATTTCGCGATATGGGATCATGGGGGCCGTCCTTTCCTGGCGGAAATCTTCTCTGCTCTATTAGGAACTTGTCAAAGCAATTGATTTTATGCCCATATAAGAATTTCTTATAGCTAGTTCCCATCCAGAAACCCGGATTTTCCGTCTGTCTGAGGCCAAAGAATTTTTCCTAAAGGGCCACGTTGATCTTTTCGGTGATGAGATTCGTACGAACTTATCACTAAGATGGCTCAAAGTGCCCTAAAATGGCACATTAGCCATTTTGTTCAGTTTTTGATATGTCTTAATGTACTTTTATCTAAGCATTTTGAGGCGCTAAATGCCTTGCCATTGTAACCAGGTTTGCGGTGACCAGAGAGGCCCATACAGAAGCCGCCGGATGGCTCCAACGCCGAAGGATTCTTGAGCCTGAACCATACGGTTTGATTAACGAGCTTTTACGGGGACAATATACCTATTTATTTGGCTGGCTGATCGCAAAACGGTAATGAACTCTTCATGGAACGGATTAAACAGGGGATCTCGGAGGGTATGCCGCCACATAAAAAATTAGAGCATTCGCCATCAGAAGCCTTTTTCCAAGATGATGGTTATGCCGCCAACATTGATTTTTTGGCTGAGCACCCACCGGCAATCGGCGAAGCACACCGTCCCTTTAGACGGAGCGTCAACTTCATTAATGGGCCAGGAACAGGCTGTCCCCTGGGGAGGTCGGTCTTTGTGCATTCAGGACATCTAGGGGCCAGAAGGCGGGTACGTGCGCCGAAACGCGCTCGAGGAGCTCAGCCAGATGTGTTTTGGCCTCATAGGCCCCTACAATTTCCATGTCATGCTCCGTAGACCAGTTGAAGACCAGTCTAAACTTTTTCCGGCACAGCGTAAACCCCATCGGGTCGAGACTCGGCGATCCACTTCCGGACCTGACCCGCACCCTCAAGGGCTCGTCGCAGGGGTTCGAAGGCGTCTTGGAAACCTGACACATGGCGCGAAACATCCCCGACAAGACTTACAGCAATAGGCAGCGCTATCGGTCCAAAGATCTATTTCCACGACAGCGGGGTCCGGAGCTATTTCATCAGCAACTTCAGTGCATGGGAGCTCCGGGTCTCTCGAGAAAGCTCGCCATGAAGCTCGGAGGTGAGGATCGGCCGGAGTGGGTTCAACCCCGGCACTGGGAGCGGTTTGCGGATACCGCGGGGTTGAAGCGTCGTTACGTACAGGACAGGGTTCGGGACATGGCCTCCCGGATCGTCCCGTTGGCCGAACAGCTTCAATCCGGCTTCGAAGGGCCCACGGCGGGCCGGGAGACGGTGGGCAGGATCGTCGAGGGAATTCGGAGACGGGCAGGGGCGATGTCCGCAAATTGAAATTCCGAGGACAGTATACTTATTTCTTTGGCTGGCTGATCGCAAAACGGTAATGAACTTTTCATGGCACGAAGGATAGAAATCGATATACTGTCCCCAGAATTGTTTGTCACCAATACTGTGCGCTGAGCTTACGTCAGGCGTCCTGACTGTTCGGTCGAACCGATAACGGAAAGGAAGATAAATGAGAACATTCAAACTGCTGTCACTTCTGGTTATCGTAATTGCCCTGGTAGTAATTGTGCTCCAGAACCGAGCGCCTTGGCAGGTTCATTTTCTATGGCTGACCGGCCATATACCAGGCGTCTTGCTGCTGTTTTTAACCTCAGCGGCCGGGTTTGTCGCTGGAATTATCTTCACCCTTCTGTTGCGGCGCGGGCGGCGCGGGACAAAAAAGAATCGGTGAGGAGTGAGAGTGGATGAAGCCAGACCATGACACCCATCTCAAAACCATGGGTATATCCTGTGGATCTTTGGTTTCACCGGGGCCCACAGGTTTTGTTAATGGACCGCCAGGCGGATCTGCGTTTCCGTTTAGGGCCTTACAGTTACAATGTAGTCTGGGTCTCTTTCGTATCAGGAAGCCGCTCAGGGTACGAAGGTCCGGGCTCTATCGGATGAATTAGACTGGAAGTCCCGCCCCGCCCCCGGTTCGAGCTTTTTTGTGTGCGCGTGGAACCCGTAGTCCTCCTCGAACTGATCGAGGAAAGCGGGTCGGGTCAATACGCCCTTTGATCCGCCCGGATTGTGAACCGGAATGGTAAAACACCGAAGAAGCTTGAATCTCTGTATCCATGGTGATTGTTTCGACTGCGGTCTACATGGGAAGCACAAGTAGAAATGAGTAACAGGACCCTTTGGATCAGGAAATCCCCATATAGACTTCTTTGATGTATGGATTGTTGCGCAACGCTTTCTCAGACCCTTCTAACCTGATGCGCCCGTTTTCCAGCAGCAGAACACGTGAAACAATATCCATGGCCAGGTGAATATCCTGCTCCGTCAAGAGTATCGTCACACCATCCTTCTTGATCTCCAGAATGCTTTGGGCGATGCTCTCTTTCACCAAAAGGGCCAGCCCTACGGACGGCTCGTCCAGCATGAGAAGTTCCGGCGATGACATGATGGCCCTGGCAATGGCCAGCATCTGCTGCTCTCCTCCGCTCAGGGTATGTGCCAGTTGTCCTGAACGGGACCGCAGTACGGGAAAAAGATTGAAGACCTTCTCAAGGTCTTCGGCAATGTTTATGGTATCGTCTCTACCATAGGCGCCGATATCCATATTCTGGCGCACTGTCAGCTCAGGGAAAAGGCCTCTCCCCTCGGGGCAGAGGGTCACTCCCAGCCTTGCCACTTCGAAGGCCCTTTTTCTCGATATTTCCTCTCCTCTGTAACGTATGGAGCCCCGACAGTCATTGAGCCCGGCCACTGCGCGAAGGAGGGAGGTTTTTCCGGCTCCGTTGGGGCCTAGGATACCCACAGCTTCTCCATCGCCTACCGCAAAGGTTACGTCCTGCACTCCAACGGCTTTTCCGTAAAAGATGGATATGTTTTCCAACTCAAGTAGGGCCAAGATTTCGACCACTCCTTCCCAGGTATGCTTTTATAACGTTTTCGTCCTCTACGACCTCGGCGGGTACGCCTTCCGCTATCAACCGGCCGAAGTTCAAGACCAAAACGCGTTGGGCAAGAGCCATGAGCATTTTGAGCTTATGTTCAATGAGTAAAATGGACCGCCCCTCAGTATGAAGTTCCCTTATCAAGTGAG
The DNA here is from genome assembly GCA_964413125.1 of uncultured Desulfobacterales bacterium. Lineage (GTDB taxonomy): Bacteria > Desulfobacterota > DSM-4660 > Desulfatiglandales > HGW-15 > JAIPEI01. The sequence continues at coordinate 17,773 of CAYPSZ010000234.1, read as the reverse complement.
CGAGTGACTCCATCTCTCTATGGCTGAGCCCTGAAAACGGTTCGTCCAGAAGCAGAATGTCAGGTTCTGTAGCCAGAGCCCTTGCGATTTCAAGGCGGCGAAGATCCCCTTGAGGAAGGACCATCACATCGTCGTTGCGCCGGTTCTGGAGAGAGACCCTCTCGAGGCATGCTGAAACCACTTCCGCAGGGCTCAGCGATGCCTTTTTCCTTTTAAGCGAACGATGAGAAAGGGCGGACACCAGGACGTTCTGTTTTACAGTCATTCCCTTAAAAGGCCTGGCTATCTGAAATGAACGGGCAATGCCCAGATCGACAACCTTATGGGGTTTCAGGGAGGACAGATCCCTATTCAAGTAAAGGATCCTCCCGATTGTGGGCCTCAGAAAACCGGTGATCACATTGAAGAGCGTGGTTTTCCCTGCGCCGTTCGGTCCTATGACTCCCAGAATTTCACCGGGGCGCAGGCTGAAGGATACTTCGGAAAGCGCGTGCAGGCCTCCAAAGGATTTGGTGACATTTTCCAAAGTCAGGCTGTGAGCCGTTGAAGCCATAGGCTGTTCAGTCCTCTCCATTCCTTTTCCACGAAGGAAGGACGTCGAAGAGGGTTGCAAAAATGCCTCTTGGAAGAAAGAGTACGATTATCACGACCAACCCGGTGTAGACCAGCACCCTCAGATCTCCTATGCTTCTCAGGAACTCGTTGGAAACAGTCAGCAGGTAGGCCCCCAGCACCGGGCCGATGATAGTCCCCAGCCCTCCTGCCATGCACATGATGATCACATTAATGGACATCATCATGGTAACGTAAGTTGGACCGGTATACATTTGATAATGGGCGTAAAAAGCGCCCCCCATGCCTGCAAAGAACGAGCTGACGGCGAAGGCCCAGAGCTTGTATCTGTTTGTATTGATTCCAGCGGCTTCGGAGGCGATTTCATCGCTGTGAATGGAACGAAGGATCAGTCCCTTGTTGGAATACCCTATCCCCATCAAGGTGATGATGGTCACGCACAAAAGCATCAGTGAGAGATAATAATCCGTGACAGGACCGTCGGTTATGGGCGAGAGCCCGTAAAGTCCTTCCTCTCCCCCGGTATGCCTGGGGAAGATCATGATGATCCTTTCGGCAATACCGGCCGCCGCCACAGTGGCCAGTGCAAGGTAAGGCCCCTTTAACGGCAGACAAGGTATTCCTATAAGGATGCCGAAGAAAACCCCGATCATTCCACCCAGGAAGAGGTTTATCAGGGGGTGCACGCCGAGAAAGAGATTGAGATACGCTGCGCCGTAGGCCCCCGCACCGATGAAGAGGGCATGGCCGAAGTTTTCCTTGCCGGTATAGCCGGAAAGGATATCCCAACTCCCCGAGAAGATTGCGTAGATATTCGCAAGGACAAGGACGTCAATTACGTAAGGATCATTGCTGAAAAGCGGGACCAGACCGAGGGCGGACAGAAACAGAACGGCAACGTAATAGGAGGGGTTTCCCAGGATGAATTGAAAAGTGTTTGACACGCTTCTTTGCATCACTCCTCTACAATTTAAATCTTTTTCCAAACAGGCCGGTAGGCTTGTACACCAGAACCAGAAAGATAGCTATAAGGGGGACAAGGTCGGTCATGTCCGCAGAGATAAGGAATGCCACTAGCGTCTCCAGGTAGCCGATGATGACGGCCGCAAGGATGCTTCCTCCGAGGCTGCCCAATCCTCCAAGTATCACTATGGTAAAGGCCTTGATCATCGGCAGGATGCCCATCTTGGGATAAACCATTATAAAGGAGGAGACAATACCGCCTGCAAGTGCGGCCAGGCAGCCGGCCAGTCCTGTTGTCACCATGAATATCCGCCTGGTATTGATCTTCATGAGTTGGGCCGCTTCAGGGTTCTGGGCCGTGGCGAGTAAGGCGTTTCCCGCCCGGGTGCGATTAATGACAAACCACAGGCACGTGATGACTGAAACGGAGATACCCAGGGTCAGTAATCTCTGTCCTCCGATGTCCACGCCCAGCAGGACGCCTCTTGCAGCTACCAGCGGAGGGATGTTCAGATGTTGCGGTCCGAAAACATGGTAAATACACTGCTCGAAGAAGAGCGTGAGGGCGAGGGTCACGATCAGAACCTTGATCATGGAAACCCTGACTCTTTCCACGATGAACCTGTCCAGGAGAGCGCCCACGCAGAAGGCAACCGCCATGCCGCCCAGAATTCCCAAGGCGGTGGGTGCCCCCATCTGAACGGAAAACGTGTAGGTGAGGTAGGCCCCCAGGGTATAGAAGGATCCATGAAAAAGGTTCACCACTCTGGCCACGCCGAAGACGAGGGCAAACCCTACGGCGAGCAGGGCATAAATGGAGCTCTGAACCGCCCCGTATACCAGTATTTCCAGAAACATCGCCCCTGTCCTCCGGCGCAGCCTGAACGAGGTTACGTAAGACGAATATCAATTCAGCAGGTTCTCATCTGTTGGGTAGTTTCACCCAGTCTGGAAACACGGGCTCCCCTTCGGCATACTTTTCCGGAAATACGATGACCCGCTCACCTCCCTCGCGCCACTGGGCCCACGAGGGCGTCACGTAGTCGACTCCGAATTTGAGATCATGATCTTCTTCAAAGGCGATACGGCCGTTGGTTCCTATGTAATCCGTCTTTTCCAGGGCGGGGATGACTTTTTCCGCGTCAAAGGTTCCGGCCTTTTCTACGGCTATTTTGTAAATGTGCATGGCATCATAGGTGCCGAAGGCGCCGATGATTGGATCCGTTCCCCAGCGCTCTACATACTTGTCCCAAAAGGGAATGGTCTTGGGTGTGATCGGGGAGCGGAACACCAGATTGGAGATGATTTCCCCCACGCAACGGCCCCCGGTCTGCTCGTAGAAGTCTGAAGACTGGGAACTCACGTTTATCCCGGCGATGGGCACAGGGACCCTCTGGTCATAGTACTGTTTGATGAAAGTCTCGGGCACATGGGAGGTGACCTCCACGATGAGTTCCGCTTCGCTGTTCTTGACTTTTGAAAACATGGGGGAGTAATCACTTGTCATCACGTCGAAGAACTCCGAGTAGACCACTTCCATATCATTCTTCTTGTAGAAGTCTTCAAGGAAAGGGACGAGCCCTTCGGTCCATTTGGCTTTTTCAGCCAGTACGGCCACCTTTTTCACTCCCAGCTTTTTCCCGAAGAAATCTACAATGAACCGGCCGGTGTCCAAGGCAAGCCACTTGGCATTCAGGTTACCGACCCTGAAGGTGTATTTATACTTGTCATAATCCTCCTTGATCCGCTCAGTGATAGTCGGCGCCGCAGCCGCCACTCCCAGGTAGATGAGGTCATAGCGGGGAAGATAGTCCTGGGAGGCAAGGGTGATACCGCTGGAATAGCCGCCCACAACAACTTCTACTCGATCCCTAACCGCGAGCTTTTTGAGGGCGGTAATCCCCTTCTCTGGAGAAAACTCCTCGTCTGCAAAGGCGAGCTCTACTTTGTGTCCGAGTATGCCGCCTTGCTCGTTGATTTCCTCGGCGGCAATCTCAGCCGCCTGCTTCATGGCTTTTCCCGGCTTCTCCTGCAGGGGACCTATGATGCCGATGGTGACGGTTTTCCCGTAAACAGGCCCCCCAAGCAGGAAGAAGGACACCAGGAAAATCGTGAGGATCCCAAGGACGTGACCATTCTTTGTCAACTTTGCCATCTTACTGCCTCCTTTGGTGAATGAATCCTTCTTTAACTACCTTGAAATCCGGGATACATCTTTGGTACCGAATTTCATCTCCCCGTTATGGTTTTGGATCAATGTGTGTTTGAGCCAATTCTTGTCATCCTGATCCGGGAACTGCCTTTTGTAGAGAATGCTGACTGTCGGCGAACGGCTTTCCTTTCGAATGAGCGCGGCCCTCAGGCAGGCTTCTATAATGAAAAATAAGGAGTTAACCTCGGAAGCCCTCAAGAGCTCTCGCGGGTTCCTGGCATAGAGACGGGGCAGGTATTCTTCTTTTATTCGCTGAAGACGTTCGACCCCTCGTTTAAGCTTTGGATCCGATGTGAACGGGGGACCATACTCCGACAGGATCTGCCGCGCCTTGTCTTCCAGTTCGACCCAGCTATAGCCATCCTCCGGGTGCACGGCGGTGGACGGCAAGAGGCGTTCTATTTCACTACCCACCTGCTCATCATTAATCTTGGGTTTCTTCACCTTTCCTGCATATTCCGCCGCCCCCTTTCCGGCCCTGGCCCCGAATACGAGGGCCCCACCCGCACTTTGCCGATATCCTCCGCCTATGATATCGCCCGCCACAAAAAGTCCTTCAAGGCTCGTTTCGGCGTCTGTGTTCATGTGAACCCCCGCCTGGTTGTTGTGGAGATACCCCGGGTGCCATTCGAATTCCACTGGCCCCTTGGTGTAATCTTCACCGCGCTCTTTCTGCCAGAGCAGGTAGGCGTAACTGGTGGACTCATTCTCCTCGGCAATATAAAACTCTTCCATCTCCCCTTTTCGTTCCGGGAAACCCGGGATGACCGAGGCATCCTGAAAGAGACCTTCCGTGTCCTTGCCAAAGAGGTAGGTCTGTCCATATCTGGTAAGCTTGATAGGCTCTCCCTCCCTGGGTACGATTTCCTCTCCATCACCTTTTAGATCCCTGCCCACCATAATGGGTCCGCACCCCCAGTGGGCAAAGTCTTTCCATGAGGGAGAGAATTCCAGAAACTCGAAGTTCACGAGATCCGCTCCCGCACGATAGGCCATATACTGACCCTCTCCGGAATTTGTGGGACAACCGCATTCGATGAAGCGGGTTGGCGCGTACATGGAGTTCCTGTGCCTCCCCACCCGATATGAACCCCCGCTGGTGGCGACGACCGATCCCGCCTTGCAGACCACAAAGCGCCCGGTCCTGGTCTCCATACCGATCGCCCCGACCACCCGGGTTCCGGACTTTCCGTCCTCAGTAAGGAGTCCAATGGCCGCAACACGGTTGATCACCCTGACTCTTTCCCTTGTGCGGATCTCTTTTGCGAGTGTGGGTTTGACGTCCTGCCAAACCTTTCGCTCCGGCGGCCAAATAGCGATATTTCCAGGGCCGATATCTCTGGCAGGTTTGAAGAGAAAGGATCCGTCCTTCTTGCGGACTTTGATGCCGTAACTTTCAAGGTCAAGGACCCGATCAAGGGTGTCCCTTGCAAACTCCAGAGAGACATCTTCATCACAGAGCCCTGCAGCGTTTTTAACATTTAACCGGGCGAATTCTTCAAAGGTGTAATTAAAATCCGGATGGATTAGCGGGATCCTGTGCAGTCCGGTGCATCCATTGCCGCTCCGGTTTATATGGGCTTTTTCAAACACCATCACACGAACACCCTCGTCTGCCGCCTTTATTGCGGCCATGCACCCCGCAAGCCCGCCTCCAAGGACCAACACATCGGTCTCGAGTTTTTCCACTTGATCGTAGTTCATTACATGCTCCCTAAATTCCTTGTTTTACAAGCATGCCAGTGGCAGCTCCATGGTCAAGGCCCCCTCAACCGGACACTCGTATATGCACGTGCCGCAAAACCAGCACTCCTCAGGGTAGGCAACGGTTAAAAGCTTCGATCTATTATCGAAACCGAAAACATCCGGAGGACACATTTCATAGCATCTCTTGCAACCCACACATTTGGAATAGTTTATCTTTATCCCGCCTCTATATTTAATACTCATTTAATATCCTCCAGAAGCCTCAATGCTATTATTTTCTATTGAGCTTCGTTCAGCATGTCTTTCGTCATTACTATGTCTTCTAAAATAAATTTTTCGCAAAGTTGCTGATCTTTTTTGTGTATAGAAGCTATTATCAGCTTATGTCTTTCGTAAGTTGTTTTGATGAAATCACTTGACTGTATTGGATTAGGATAAAGCATAATAAGTATGTTCAATAGCGCTTCAGAAATAAGTTTAATTAATGGATTTCCGGATAATTCTGATATCTTTACATGAAATGCCATATTGTTATATGGAAATTTTTCGATATCTGACAGATCATGAAGTAATCTATTATTTATATGTTCAAGGCTCTTAATATCATTATTAGTTGTATTCTGTAGTGCTAATTGAATACTTGTTAATTCAATGCTTTTCCGGGCCTCATAAAAATGTTGAAGGCTCAGGTTTCCGTCATGCAGGAGATCATATATTGAATTGGTAAGTGGCATGTAGGTCTTATCGGAAACAAAGGAACCGCCGCTCGGACCTGCCTGAATTTCCAAAAAACCGGAAAGCTCCAAAGTACGCAAAGCTTCCCTGACAACAACCCTGCTTACCTTCAGAGTTTCTGCGAGTTCCCTCTCGGTCGGCAGTTTTTCACCGACTTGAATTCTTTTTGAAAAAATCAGCTTTTTGATCTGATGTGCGATTTGATCAGACAACCGTTCTCGATTAGGTTGTGTGAGCATCTTAAGGGTTTCTTCAGGTGTCATTTCATTCATCCCTTGGTTAGTCCAACTAACCATTAGCCGATTATACAAGAAAAAGCAACTAAAAAATTCGGGCAAAATATCATCTCCCCATGGCTACGCCCTGCTCGACAAACGCCTCTATATCCCAGAGAGGTTGTTCTCCAAAGGGACCAAGAGGCCGATCGAATAGGATTCGCCAAGAGAGAGGTGATTCTTGTCAGGAACGATCTTCCCGAAAAGCCGATTTTGCTGATAATAAGAAGGACCCTGGGTGAAAACCCCACCTACCGCTACTTTAACATTAACGCCCATGCGAGCACCCGGCTTCGTGTCTTTGTCCGGCTCACTTTTTCTCCTGGCCCTTGGAGGTCAGGTTGGGGAAGAAAAGACGGGTCCATTACGGGATCGCAGGTTAGGATTCTCATTGAATCTGAGCTGCCTCTTGGGACTGGTTTTTTGTTTTGAAAATACACGACGTGCCGTAAGCCTGGGAGACAGATACATGCTTGTACAATTAATGTGTCTTCCAATCCGGGCCAACAAGAATATGAGGTGTCGTGTGCCTACGGAGCGAAAACCCAAGTAAAGCAGGACAGGGGCTATATGAATGGAAAAGACTGAGGTGCCCTGTGGTAGGGACTTGTAGTCCCGATCATAGGTGGGTCGGGAGCACAGCTCCCTATGATCGGAGGGGCCCATTTTTACAGTAGATCTTTACATTGAAGCTCAACGGCTATGATGAAAAAGCGGAGGAGCGGTTTATGCACCCGGCTCTTCCTCGCTTGCCATCCATGATCAGATCCAGGAAAGCCTGGCGGGTCGAAAACGGATCATTCCCATCTATCCTAAAAGGCCGCTTCCCCATGAGGAAGAGGCAGGGAGGCTCGTGCCGTGACCGTGGCGCTTCCGGCCATTCAGGAGTACCTTTCGGCGTCGGATGAGTTAGGTTAAGGGGAGGTCTGTAGAAAACTCCGTCTCTTTGTGGTTGTGAGACGGATCACGGGCCTGATGAAAACAGCGGAACCCGGCATGTCCCGGCGGCTCGGATCAAGCCGCGGTCCGTGGTTGCAAGCGGCAGCCCCTTTCTCATGGTCGGATCGAGATCGCGCTCCCCACGCCGAATGCGCTCGAGAAGCTCAGCCAGGTGGGTCTTGGCCTGATCGGCCGAGCGTCTGCGCGGGCCGCGAAAGAATAGATTGACGCGCCGTCGTCCAGGTAGTATGTTAGTAGTATGAAAGTAAAGACTTCTATCACACTGTCGGGCGAGGTGCTGGATCTCATTGACCAGCGCCGCGAGGAATTCCCAAGCCGGTCGGAGTTTCTCGAGCGCGCCGCAAGGGCGTTCCTCGCGCAGCTTGCCAGAACGGAAGCTGAGCGCCGCGATCTGGCGATCATCAACCGGAATGCCGACGAGCTCAACGCCGAAGCAGAGGACGTGCTGGCCTTTCAGGTGGCGCTGTGAGACGTGGTGAGCTCTACCGTGTCAAACGACCCGGTTCGCGTGACCCGAAAAAGTTCCGGGTGTTCGTTGTGGTCAGCCGACAGGTGCTAATCGAGTCGCGGTTCTCCACCGTGATCTGTGCCCCGGTATACACAGCCTATGAGGGGCTCACAACGCAGGTGCCGATCGGGACCGACGAGGGAATGCAGCACGACTGCAGTATCTACTGTGACGGACTCATCAGCATTCCAAAATCCATGCTCCTTGAATTCGTGAGCATGCTGCCTCGGGAGAAGATGATCCTGCTCGACGAGGCCCTGAAAGCAGCCCTTCAGTTGCACCAGCAATAATTCAGACCTTTCGTGGACAGTATACTTATTTCTTTGGCTGGAGGATCGCAAAACGGTAATGAACTCTTCATGGCACGAAGGGTAGAAATCGATATTCTGTCCCCAGAATTACCCCACTCCAGAATTAGCTCAGAATTAGTATAGGTTTTATTATGGGAAGCCCATATCGGGCACCATTCATTTTTTTCTTGACACTAGATCGAACGTTCGATAGCGTAACGATCGTTCGATACATCCTTGCGAGGTCTTGAACCATGGAGCAGACGGAAAACAGCCGAGAGCGCATTATCCGGACCGCCATAACCCTATTTGCGGCGCGTGGTTTTCGAGGCACCTCTATCCGGGATATAGCAAACGCCATGAACATGAGCATCTCCAACATTTACCATTACTTCGGGAACAAGGAAGGCCTGTTGGTTGCCATCCTGGAACATGCCTCAGAAGGCCTCGTGCGGCAGCTCAATGAGGTTCGCCTGATAAATCTTCCAGCCAGGGAACGGTTTCGAACGCTCCTGGAGACCCACCTGCGGCTTTCACATCAGAACAACGATCAAGGCAAGATCTTTGCCCTTGATGAGGAGCACCTGTCTCCCGAAGGAGACAGGATCAATCGACAGATCCAGCGGAAAATCCTGGATATTTACCGGGAGGAACTAGGCGAACTCCAGAAAGAGGGCGTCGTTACGGGCCGGAATCTGACCGTTCTCGCCTTTGACATACTGGGGGTGATCAACTGGCAGCTTCGCTGGTACCGGCCGGAGGGGTCCCTCTCGTTCGAACAGGTCAGTGACGAGATCGTTTCATTCATTCTGTATGGTGTCCTGGGCAAACCGTCGGATGCAGGCTGAGACGAATCGGATGCCAAGGGGCCCGGTGACGCCGGTGAAGCACAGGCCCATGAAAGCCCGGGAGCACATAACCGACACAACAGCAGGCCACCAAGGGGCTGAGTGCTCCTCGACAGGTGTGATTTCCAAGAACTCGACAAGAGAGGAGGTTAGGCATGGGCTACACAATCGACATTGATACGGGCGGGACCTTCACCGACGGTTTTTTTGTGGCTGGAGATCGCGTCGAGACGGTCAAAGTGGCCACCACACCGCACGATCTCACGGTCTGCTTCCTGGATTGTATTCAGGAGGGTGCGGAAAGGTTCGGCGTGCCGGTGGAGGACCTGCTTTACGACACGGATATTATCCGGTTCTCCAACACCATCGGCACAAACACGATCATCCAGAGGGACGGGGTGCGCATCGGTCTGATCGTCACAAAGGGCCGTGAGGAACTGGCTCCAGTATCGGACGCAGACGGCAAGACGCCTCTTGTGCCGCCGGATATGGTGTTGGGGCTGCAGGAACAGGTAAGTACGTCGGGGGAGGTGGTCAAGAGCCCGGACGAAGCGAGCATCATGGCCCTTAGCCAGCAGTTGATCGACCAGGGCGCCCGTTGTCTGGTGGTGGCCCTGGCCAACTCAGAGTTCAATCCGGAGAACGAACGAAGAGTACGGCGTACTGTGAAAGCGGAATACCCAAGAGACTTTCTCGGCTCGGTACCTGTCTTCCTCTCCTCGGATATCTCGAGACGATCCGGAGAACGAGAGCGCATCAACGCGGCCGTGATCAACGCATATATCCACGGTAAGCTCGTGAGCCTCCTTTACAAGGCCGGAGAAAAACTGAGGCAGAATCTTTACCGCAAGAGCCTCTTCATCGTTCACAACAACAACGCGGTGGCACGCGTGGCCAAGACACGTGCCATTAACACCTACAGTTCCGGCCCGGCTGCGGGGCTCCTGGGGGCTCAGCTTACCGGAGCACTTTATGGAGCCGGCGACGTCATTTCAGCCGATATGGGCGGGACGTCCTTTGATGTGGGTTATGTGAGACAGGGTCAGCCCGGCTACACCCTTCGGCCGGATGTGGAAGGTTTCGCTGTGAACCTGCCGATGATCTCCATCCGGGCGGTTGGGGCTGGCGGAGGCTCCATTGCCTCCGTAAGGGATGGAAAGCTACACGTAGGGCCCCGATCGGCCGGAGCCCTGCCGGGGCCGGCGTGCTTTGATCTGGGCGGAACCGAGCCGACCGTCACCGATGCGGACCTGATACTGGGGATCCTGGATCCTGATTTCTTCCTGGGTGGAGCCATGAAGCTCAATGCGGAGGCCGCCCGGAATTTCATGGGGGAAAAGGTAGCAGGCCCCTTGGGCGTTTCTGTGGAGGAGGCCGCCCTGGCCGTCAAGATGCAGATCGACCAGGCCATGGGACGGGAACTCGCCCGCATGCGAAACCAGGTGGGGGGCGATCCCCTGTTGGTGGTCTACGGCGGCGCAGGGCCGGCTCACTGCTGCCGGGCCGCCGCCGCGGCCGGCCTGAAAAAGATTGTGGTGACACCTTTTTCTGCTGTTTTCTCAGCGTTCTCTTCGTCCAGCATGGATGTGGGGCACCTCTACTACGATCGCTTGGATCTGCCTTTGGACGAGTCTACGGACCTCTCCGCCCTGGCGGAAAGCCTCAAGGAACTCGAGCAGGAATCCGAGCGGGACATGCGCGGAGAGGGATACGATGCAGGCCAGGTCAAGAAAAGCCTCGAGCTTTTCGTCCGAGAGGCGGACGGGGACCGCGAAGTCAAGTTGGAAGTACCTTACGAACTACCAGGGGATCCCGTGGCGCTGGCGGAGCAAGCAAGGTCCCTTCTAACGTCCAACGGCCGACCCTATGAGGGAGACATGGTGCTGAGCATGATCAGCCTGGTGAGCCGCGCCCCTGTAACCCACTTCTCTGTCAATGAGGTGCCGAAGGCCGAAACAGACGTAGAGAGGGCTCTTAAGCACAGCAGGATGGTTTTCCCGGGCGAGAATGCGGAAGCCGTGAATGTCCCGGTCTACGACAGGGACCGCCTCACCCACGGACATCGGCTTGAAGGACCTGCGCTCGTTGAGTCTCCGCAGACCACGGTGCTCGTCCAGGAGGGATGGAGGCTGACCGTGGACGGATACCAAAACGCCGTTTTGGAGGAGGGAGCCTAACCATGAAGATAAGCATCACCGAATACCTTGAGATTGACCTGGACACGGAAAGCTGGAACTGCCGGCGTTGCGGGCTGGCGCTCATCAGCGCGAGGGAGAATTACAAAAAGGGCTGTTTGGTGGCCGACGTGCCCTTGGAGGAGGTTCATCCTCCCATTTTGGAGGGCCAGGCTTACAGTTTCAAGCCGGACCCACGTTATTGCCGGCTTCTGGAGTTCTATTGCCCGGGTTGCGGGGTGATTATCGAGAACGAGTACCTTCCCCCGGGTCACCCCATCACCCATGACATCGAGCTGGACGTGGATCAGCTCAAGAAGAGGCACGGGAAATAACCATGGTTACCGGAAGGGAACTCTTCACGAGATTTTTGAGGGACGAGCCACTCCCCAGGCCGGCGTTCGTTCCCATGATCAGGGGGCTTCTCTCCCGCGTGGAAGGCGTCTCCATGGAGACTCTGACGAACGATCCAACTCTGTGGGCCAACAGCCTCGTGAAGACGCACAAGCTGTTTCTGTTCGACGGCGTTGTGGTGGGACTGGATTTCACTCTCATGGCCGAGGCATGCGGCTGCGGTATCGTGTGGGAGAACGATCGTCCCAAAGCCCTTCCAGCGGTGAACGGACTATTGGAAAACCCTCAGGAGACAGGCCGCATGAAGCACGCCTTGGAAACCGCCAGGCGCGTCTTCGAGGTGAGCCGCCGGGACCAGGCCTGCATCGCCGCCATGACCGGACCGATAACTCTGGCGAGTTATGTTTTCGGAAGCGAATGGCCGGACCACCTGAACGAGGTCAAGCAGCGAATGGTCCAGGTGGCTGAGGCCTTCTGCAAGTCAGGTCCGGACGTACTTATCTTCCTGGAGCGAGGGCCTCTGGCCTCGGTGTCCAAGGTCACACTCGCCCATCGCAAGATCTACAACACCCTCAAAAAGATCGCCCAGTACTACGACGTGCGGACCGGCCTCTATCTTCAGGACTACGATCCGGACCGCGTGGACCGCTTCCGGGCGCTTGGCATGGATCTGTACGTCCTGGGGCCCTCTATGGACAGGTCCATCCCGCCTGCGGCCACGGTATGGGAGCTGGGCGTGGGAGCGTTGGGAGTGGGCCTCGGTCTCCCATTGAATGAGCCGGATAAGGCCCGTGAGCTGATTCATGAGGGCCTGGAACTTTACAGGACCACCGGGGGGCGGGGCATCTTTTTCACGAGCTTGGGGCCGGCCACCCGGGACACGGATCTGGAAGCCCTTCACGATCTCGTGTCCGAGATCTTCAACCTGTAGTCCCTTGCCTGGAGGCACATATAACGCCCAGGCGGATTTCACCACAGGACAAGGAGGAACAAAATGGGGTACTCGATCAACGTGGACATCGGCGGCACTTTCACCGACTTCTATTCCGCCGGGGACGACGGGTCCCGAGAGATAACCAAATCCACCAGCACCCATTACGACCTTTCCGTGGGGTTCATGAGAGGGGTGCGGGAACTGGCGGGAAAGCGGGGCCTGTCGCTGGAAGCGTTTCTGTCTCAAACGGACGCCGTGCGCTACTGCACCACCTTGGGTACGAACGCTATCATCGAGCGTACGGGCCCCAAACTCGGGTTCATTACCACGGCCGGATTCGAGGACGCGATCTTCCTGGGGCGTGCCCGGAGCTGGGCCGACGGGGGATCGAGCCGGGAAAACAAGGACCTGGGACGCATTCAGAAGCCTGAGCCGCTAATCGCACCGGATATGGTGGTGGGTGTGCGTGAGCGCGTGGATTCATTCGGCAACGTCCTCTGTCCCCTGACCCGGGCGGAGATCCTGGACAAGCTCCAGATGCTGGTGGACCGAGGCGCCATGGGCTTCGTGGTGGGCCTCCTGTGGTCTTTTACAAATCCCGCCCACGAGCGCATGATCAAGGAGGTCATCGAAGAGGAATACCCCGAGGACTACCTCGGTTCCATGCCGGTGATCCTCTCCAGCGATGTATCGCCCAAATCGGCCGAGTACACGCGGTTCACCACCACCATCGTGAACGCGTACATTCACGGGGTAATGGCCGAAGAACTCAACAAACTGGGAAACGAGCTTCGGGACGGCGGCTACCGAAGGCCTCTGGTCCTGGTGCACAACACCGGCGGCATGAAGAAGATGAGCCGGACTCGGGCCGTTCTCACCCATAACGCAGGCCCCGTGGCCGGCCTTCACGGCGCGCTCTTTTTGGGTCGGAGGTACGGCCTGGAGAACCTCATATTCACGGACATGGGCGGCACCTCCTTTGATATCGGGGTGATCACGGGCGGCAGGCTCAGGACCTATGACTTCATTCCTCTGATCGATCGCTGGCGCACGAACATTCCGGCGGTGGAAGTCAAATCCATCGGCGCGGGAGGTGGGTCCATCGCCTGGGTGAACAGGCTCCTTGGAAACGCCCTGGAGGTGGGTCCCCAGTCGGCCGGTTCCATGCCCGGACCCGCCTGTTACGACCAGGGCGGGCAGGAACCCACAGTCACGGATGCAGACCTGGTGCTGGGCTATCTCAACCCGGAGAACTACCTTGGCGGCCGAATGCTCCTGGATCCGGACCTCAGTGAGGAGGCCATTCGAACAAAGATCGCAGAGCCGTTGGGCATCGATACGATGGAAGCCGCCGTCCGTATCCGGCGCACCGTGGACGCCCGCATGGGCCAGGAGGTGTTCAACGAAGTGGCTCTCAAGGGCCATGATCCGAGGGACTTCGTGCTGCTCGCCTGTGGGGGCGCGGGGGCCACCCATGCATGCGGGTTCGCGCCATCCATGCAGGTCAAGAAAGTCATTATTTCTCCTCACTCCCCGGTCTTCGGTGCCTTTGGGGCCTCAACCGTGAAGACCCAGCAGGTGTGGGAGAAGTCCAAGAGCATGAAGGTCTTTCAGTGGGCCACCCAGAGCTATTCAGACGATCTGGAAGGATTCAACGCCGTGGTGGACGAACTCATTGATCTGGCCGTTCGGGATCTGGTGCTGGAGGGTTACGAAAGGGACCTTATCGAGTTCCGCCTGGAGATCGATATGCGATACGGCATGCAGTACAACCTGACCAAGATCGTATCGCCCCATCTGCGGGTTGAAAAGTCCGAGGACTTCAAGGACATCTGCGACCGCTTCACCGAGCAGTACTCGGCTGTCTACTCCCCCGAGGCTACTTTTCCCGTGGGCGGCATAAACCTGGAGTGCTTTCATTTGACCGCTTACGTGGAGAAGCCGGATTTTGTCCTGCCGGAGCATGAACTCCAGGGGGAAAACGCCCCCGAGGAGGCTCGTTTAGAGCCGCGGGCGGCGTACTGGGAAAGCGAAGGCGGCATGGTCGAGACACATGTCTTTTCCATAGAGGGGCTTCGGGCCGGCAATGTGATCGACGGCCCCGCTCTGGTGGAGGCCGAGGACACAACGTACGTTATCGAGCCCGGCTGGCGGTTCACGCTGGACCGATTCTTTAACGTCATGCTCGAGAAGGTTTAGTCGGGTCGTCGCAACGGTGGAAATCCGTTGCCGTGTGGGGCCGGCGCATATGTGTGGGGCAGCAATACTCGTCCACTGAAAATCGGAGGTATGTCATGTTGTTTTATGGAAGGGACACCGAGGTGGTTAAGCGGCTCAAGCCCGAGCCCATGACGCCGCAGGAACAGGCGGCCCAGGAGTCGATAGGCAAGCTGGATTTCGACATCTTCACCCACAAGGCGAACATGATCGCCCAGGAGGGCAAGGAGACCACGATGAAGCTCGGGGCCTCCTCGGGCATGCGCTGGGGAGATGTGGCCTTCGGCATTTACACCGCACAGGGCGACCTGGCCGTGGTGGCCACAGGCATCTGGTTTCATGCCGTGCTTGGTCAGATTCCGGTCAAGTACATCGTCAAACATTGGATCGACGAACCCTCTGTGGGTGTGCGGGAAGGGGACTCCTTTTTCTGGAACGATCCCTTTTACGGCGGGGTCCACGGCGCGGATATGGGCCTGGCCGTCCCGGTCTTCTACAAGGACAAACTGGTTTGCTTCACCGGCGCTGTGGTGCACTCGGGAGAGTGCGGCGCGACAGAGCCCGGTGGAATGGCGGGCAGCGCCAGGAGCAAGTACGACGAGGGTCTTCTGGTGCCCCCGCTCAAGGTGGGTGAGAACTACGCTCTCAAGGAGGATGTCCTGAACATGTTTGCGGCAATGAACCGCGACCCTCGAACCATGATCCTGGACATCAAGGCGCGTCTGGCTGCCTGCCGGATAGCCCAGAGGCGGATTCTGGAACTCATTGAGAGCAAGGGTGAAGAGTTTTTCGTCGGAGCTTTGAGGAGGGTGCTCACCGTTACCGGCGAGGCGGCTCGGAAGAAGGTGAGCATGCTGAACGACGGTGTTTTCCGGCAGCCGAGGTTCATGGACACCGTGGGGCATGAAGACGCTCTCACAAAGCTCAATCTCACCATCCATAAGGAGGGGGACAAGATCAGGGTGGACCTTACGGACACCTCTCCCATGCTGCCTGACAAGCCCCTGAACACGTTTTTCCAGGGGATCATCGGGCTGGCAATGGTCTACTTCTGCGGATGGTTTTTTCACGAACTCCCGGCGAACAACGGGCTTCTGGAGGTCATGGACTGGGAGTTTCCGGAGAACAGCCTGGTAAACGCCCAGGGAGATGTGCCCACCTCGCTTTCCCCGTTCACCCAGACCTGCTTCAGTCACGGCATGTTCCTGGCCGGGGCGCGCATGACATATCATGTGGACCCCCTGCGGGCCGTTGCGGCCTGGTACCAGGGTTTCGGCATACCCATCTACGGAGGCATGAACCAGTGGGGAGAGCCCATTGCGGACATCACCCCTGAAATCAACGCCACCGGATGCGGGGCTAGGCCGGACATGGACGGGGTGAACGGCGCGGGGGCCTACTTCGCCACCATGAGCGACTGCTCAGACGTGGAAACCACCGAGTCCGACCGGCCGTTTCTGTATCTATTCCGCAATTACTTCAAGAACTCTTACGGGCACGGCAAATTTCGGGGAGGCGCAGGCGTGGGGTTCGGCCTGATGATGCACCATGTGCCTTGGGTGGCCATGGGCGCGTTCGGCTATGGCTCGCTGTTTCCGGCAACCCTGGGCATTTTTGGAGGCTACGCCGTTCCACCGGTCTTCATTCGGACCGTGAGCGGCAGCAATGTCAAGGCCCTGCTCCAGGAAAGCAGCACGACCCTGCCGGAGAGCTACGATCAACTCTATGAGCCCGGGCGGCCGGAGGAAGGTCAGTCGGGGTACAGTCATATCTCCATGCCCATCCGGCCGCTCATGAACGGAGATACCTTTTACCTGCCCGTGGGCGGTGGTGCCGGCTACGGCGACGCTCTGGAGCGCGATCCCGAGCACGTGCTCAAGGACCTTCGCGAGGGCAAGGTGACCCATTGGGCCGCCAGGGAAATCTACCATGTGGCCTACAATGAGAATACCCTGCGGCTGGATCCGGAGAAGACCGAAGCCCTGCGCGGCGAGGCGATTAAGAAACGGCTGTCCAGGGGCAAGCCCTTTGACGTGTTTATGGCCGAGTGGAAGGAGCAGCGACCGCCGGATGAAGCGCTGGCCTATTACGGATCTTATCCCCACCCCAGTGAGGGTCCTCCTCCGGGGCCCCCGGGAATGTAAAGAGGCAAGGAAGGCAAGGGACCATACGGATCTTTTGCGAAGCTTTCGATGATGAGGATGGAGGCTGTACTTATGCAAGATAAGGTGTTTCGAAGGACTATTCACGGAGTTCTAAAGGAGAAGGTGGAGCAAAACGGCGATCGCGAGTTTTTTGTTTTCAAGGACCGGTCATACTCTTATGCGGATCTGGATCAGGAGTCGGACCGTGTGGCGGCCGGCCTTCAGGCCCTTGGCATAGGCAAGGGCGACAAAGTGGCCATAATCATGGGGAACCGCCCGGAATTTCTGTTCCTGTGGTTCGGGTTGAGCAAGCTGGGCGCAGTGGAGGTGCCCGTCAACACGGCTCACAGGGGAGACCTTCTCACTTACATGCTGGATACTTCCGACAGCCGGCTTCTCGTAGTTGAGTCCGCCTTTATGGACAGGGTGGCTCCGGTACTCGAAAGCCTTCCCAAGCTGGAACGCCTCCTGGTGCTCGGGGAAACGGGTGAGACTGCCCGGATACCACAGTGCCCGTCCAGAGCTATGAGGAGGTGGTGAGGAACGACGGTGCGTACGAACCGGTGGAGGTGATCTGGTCCGACCCCTTCATCATTATGTTCACTTCCGGCACCACCGGTCCCAGCAAGGGCTCACTCATGCCTCATAACTATGCCCTTTTTATGGGCGAAGTCTGTATGGAAACCGCTGAATATACCGAAAAGGATGTGCTCTACAACGCCCTGCCGCTCTTTCACGGGAACGCTCAGCTTCTGTCAACCATGCCGGCACTCATCAGCGGGGCGCGAATGGTCCTGGCCGAGCGCTTCTCGGCGAGCAGATTCTGGCCCGATGTCCGGAAGTACGGCTGCACAGAGGTTAATTACATCTGGGGTATAC
>CAYPSZ010000233.1:0-12731 GCA_964413125.1 uncultured Desulfobacterales bacterium | reverse complement strand
CCCCGATACCGGCCTGCCGGAGCCGCGAGAAGACCCTGTCACGTTCAGGCACACGCACCACATACAGGTGGTACGAGTGCAGGACATGGGGCATCACAGCCAGGGGCCGGATTCCATCCCGGTCCTTAAAGGCAAGGTCATAGACCTCAGCAATGCGCCTCCTGCGGCTCACGAAACCCGGTAGTTTCTTCATCTGGGCCATTCCCAATGCGCATTGAATATCGGTCAGGCGGTAGTTGAAACCGAGGTCGGTCATTTCGTAGAGCCAAGAACCTTTCGCCTCCCTCTCCCGGAAATCCGTAGTAATGCCATGGTTTCTGAACCGGGTCATGCATTCGGCCAGACGGGGGTCGTCTGTTACTATCATCCCGCCTTCACCGGTGGTGATGTGTTTGACCGGATGAAAACTGAAAACGGTCATATCCGCCAATGAACCCACTCTCAGGTCCCTGTATTCCGCACCCAATGCATGGCAGCCGTCCGCCACCAGCGCCAGTCCTTGCCGGTCGGCGATTGTACGCAATGCATCCCAGTCGCACGGATGACCCGCATAATCAACCCCTATGACCGCCCGGGTCCTGGGTGTAATCATTCTTTCCACCGACGAAGGATCAATCAGGAGCGTATCTTCCGCCACATCTGCAAATACGGGCGTGCCTCCCTGATATACTACACAGTTGGCGGTGGCGGCAAAGGTGATGGAAGGCACTATGACTTCATCACCCGGAACGATATTGAGCGCGAACATGGTCGCATGCAGGGCTGCAGTTCCGCTGGAAACCGCCACACCGAATCTCACGCCGGCATGATCCGCCACGGCCTTCTCTAATCCGGCTACCCTGGGACCTGTTGTGAGCCAG
The DNA here is from genome assembly GCA_964413125.1 of uncultured Desulfobacterales bacterium. GTDB lineage: Bacteria > Desulfobacterota > DSM-4660 > Desulfatiglandales > HGW-15 > JAIPEI01. Next base: position 11,871 of record CAYPSZ010000233.1, on the reverse strand, counting down.
CCTGAACAAAGGGCCTCCACCACCGCATCGATGTCGTCATCATCTATGGTTTGCCGGCCGTAGGGAATCATCATTCCTTAATCATCTTAATAATATCATCCATGGTCAGCCATTGGGGATTGGTCTCTGAGCTGTATTCAAACCCGTCAGCCAAAGGTTTTCCCGAATTGCCGTCGAAACGCCGCTCGAAAAAGCGGAAGGCGGGCTTTATCACATAATGGCCGTCAAACTCCACCGTATTCCGAGCCTCGTCCTTAGGTATCATCACCTCATGGAGTTTTTCACCGGGCCGGATACCCACGATCCGGATCCGGCACTCAGGGGCCACGGCCTTCGCCAGGTCCATTATTCGCATGGATGGTATCTTGGGCACGAAGATCTCACCGCCCACCATCCTCTCGAGACAGGCCAGCACGAATTCCACCCCTTGCTCCAGGGTTATCCAGAAGCGGGTCATGCGAGGGTCGGTTATGGGCAGCAGGCCATCCTTGCGTTTGCTCTGAAAAAAGGGGATCACACTGCCCCTGCTGCCCACCACATTGCCGTATCGAACCACGGAAATACGGGTCTCGTTCCGGCCCACATAGCTGTTTCCAGCGATGAAGAGTTTATCGGCGCAGAGCTTCGTGGCCCCGTAAAGGTTTATGGGGTTGGCGGCCTTGTCGGTGGACAGGGCCAAGACCCGCTTAACGCCGCGGTCAATGGCGATTTCTATAATGTTCTGAGCTCCCAGTATGTTTGTCTTGACCGCTTCAAACGGATTGTATTCAGCAGCAGGCACCTGTTTCAAGGCGGCCGCATGAATGACCACATCCACGCCTCTGAACGCTCTGTGCAGACGTTCTTTGTCCCGCACGTCGCCTATGAAGTAACGGATGCAAGCATGGTCGCGATCGCTGAATGTCTGGGCCATCTCGAACTGCTTGAGTTCATCCCGGCTGAAGATGATAAGCCTTCTGGGTTTGTGCCGCTTTAGGAGGATTTCCGTGCACTTCCTTCCAAAAGAGCCTGTTCCGCCCGTGATCAGGATGGATTTTCCGTCGAACATTTCATACCTTCACCTTGTGAGAGGTTGGTTGTTCATGTCTTGTTTCCCTTAGCCAGACCCTCATAAAGGGATTCATACCGTCCCGCAATGAGCCTGATGTCATAGTGCTCCTCCACGCGCTTCCTGGCCCTTTCACCCATCAGCCTCAGCGCGTTCTCCGGCATGTCCATGACCTGAGACCAGGCGCGGGCCAGAGCCACGGGATCTCCGGGAGGCACCACCATTCCTGTTGCACCAACTATGGCTGCGGCATCTCCCACATCTGTGACGACACAGGGCACCCCGCATGCCATTGCCTCGCAAACCACGTTGGGGAAGCTTTCCCCGTGTGAAACGAGTGAGGCTATGTCCAACCCGGCAGCAATTTTTTCGATGTCGTATCTAATCCCCAACAAGTGGAAGCGGGATTCCCACTTATCCGGTATCAACCGCGAAAGGGCAGCGTTCTCAAGACTTACCGCCCTACCCGCCAATACGAAGTGTGCGTCTCGCCCCTCCTCCAGCACCCGGCAGGCCGCCCTGACAAACGACGGATGGTCTTTCATGGGGTCGAAGCGCGCTACAAAGCCGATGAAGAAAGGGCCCCGGCGATCATCCAGGCCTTGACCGGTCCAATGAGGATTGAGGCCCAGTTCTTTTACCAGCCAAGAACGGGCCCATGGCTGGGGCTTGAATTCCTCCAGGTCCACACCGTTGGGGATCACCTCCCAACCGCCCCGCCTATAACCCAATCGGATATGGTATCTCTTTGCTTCATTTGAATTCGTGATAATCAGGCCGGGCAATACGGACAACACCTTACAGGCGCGTAGCACCCACTTGGTGGAAGCCCTGTAACCCGCCAAATCAATGAAACTGCATCTCACATTCCACAGGATGTTCCGGATCATAGCCAAGCGGCCCGCCAAGAGCCCCAGAAGGTCGCTGTGGTACATCCAGGTCTGGAGGATCACAGGACGAACGAAGAGAATAATCTTAAGCAGAAGAAAAAGGCCCGCACCCGAGATCTTGCCCCCGCGCATATTCAAGCAGTACAAGGGAATTCCCAAGGCTCTGATCTTCTTGCCCACGTCACTGGGCTTTGACAGGCAGACAACATGGTTGGAAAACCTATACCGATCCATGGCCCGCAGGAGCCTCAACAGCATGATCTCCGCTCCCCCGGTGTCCAGTGTGGTTATCAGGTGAACGATTCTTATGGGCTGTGCCCTATGCACCTGCAAACCATAACGGATTCTTGACTCCGCCGGAGATCCAAGAACGCGATGGAGACTTCAGCATCAGGGCTTCGCAAAAGAATCCGGTAAACTGGCGCTTCTTTCACCACCATCATTCACCAGGCCCCCTCGAAGTCCTCTCAACACTTTGAAGGTGAGTCTGGAGGCCGGTGGTCACTCCGAGCAGAAAAGCGCCTCCAGCGTCCAGAATATGGGTCTCGGTCATGCCTCCTGTAAAGATAAGAAGAGTGGATGAAAGCGTGAAAAAGCCGACAGGAGTCCGGCGATACCGCCAACCTGTCCTGAAGAGCACCAAGAACAACCAGATGAAGCCGGCAATGCCTAACACCCCAAAACTCACAGCCATGTGCAAAAGGTTGTTATGGGGATGGGCGGCCCCCTTATCAGCTCCGGCTGAAATCATGGATTCATAATACCCGCCGGTCCCTACGCCCAGGATGGGGCGCTCCAAGAAAAGATCCACGGCCCACCTCCACATATAGATGCGGTCCAGGTCTTTGGAATAAGATTTACCCCACCTGACTGATTCTTCCGCGGCCATGTGCGCCTGGATGTCCTCGACAGCTTTCCAGGCCCTCTGTCGCACAACAGGAGATAGGAGCATTGCTCCTATCAGCAGGCCGCAAATAAGAGCAGTCAAACGGATTGAAGGCCTCGGGAGCATATTATAGATAATCAGCGGGCAAATCACGACAAAGACAAGGTATCCTCCCCGGCTGTCCAATATGATGAGGTGGAGGAAAAAGATTGCCGTCAGTGAGCCGAAGAGGGTTTTTTTTATCACATCCGCCGATTCCCTGTAAAAGAAGGAAGTGGTCAGCATGCCCAGAATCAGTAAAACAGCAAGGGTATTATAGCCGCCGTAAAACCCGAGGTATCCAAATCTCGATATATCCGTGAACACGGGAACTATTCTTGCCAATTGAAGAAATGCAACGGAGGCATTAACAAACAGGCCCGCCAGGAAGGCATACAGCAGCAAGTCCCCTCCCCGCTTGGAAAAGCGAAGGCTCGACAATGCAAAGGGAACCAGCCAATAATGGGCCTTTTTTGCGAAATCAAGGCCCATGCCTTCGAAATCAGGGGTATAGGTCAGGCCGACCCCTTTCAATACCAAGACAAATAAGACAGGCCCGAGCCAAGCGGCCTGCAAGTAGTCCAAACGTCTTGTCCAGCACCAGCCCGAAAAAACCCACGCGGCGACCATGGCACCCTCTGTGATCGTGAACAGGCCGGTTCCAAGGGGCATGACAAAAAAAGCGGCAAAGAGAACCACATAGATGAGTCTACCTGAATAAGTGTAGCGCTCCAATAACTGCATCATACAATCAGCACCTGACTCTTCCCTTTGATAACTCCATCCGGCCTGGCTTTGCCGGCCAAACACCTCAACAGCTCAACACCTAAATCAGTCCCGCCCTCCCCCCTGAACAACGCCACCCTCCCCGGAAAGGGCTGAGAATCCACGCAAGGCCCTTGTCCGTTTCTCTTTCTGAACCCGATCCAGTTCCTCGTCCAGGACATCTCGCCCTTGGTTCTTACGGATGGAATGATCCAGGTGGTACTGTAGCGCCATGAACCACAGATTCCGCCCGCGCACGCCGCTTTGAAAAAGTCGGTAGCAGATATCCGAGTCTTCCCTGCCCCAGGCCGCATCAAAGGTCTCGTCGTACCCGTCAACGCGGAGGAAATCCTCTCTCATCATGGAAAGATTACAACCCCTGAGCACGGTCTGAAAATTCCGTTGACGAGAGAAAAACCTCCCCATCATGGGGCACCGAAACGCGTTCTTCCGGTTGCCCAGACCGGGAAGCGCCGGCCCAGGTGGTTTAAACAATCCTCCATTCAGGAGACCTTCCGTATAGCCCTTGGGCAGAAACGACCGTTTCCCCTGAAGAAACGTCCTCTCTTTTGCCATTGACAAGTGGTCTTCCACAAAACAGGGGTGAAGGACCACATCATGGTCTACAAAAATCAGGTAATCAGCCTCTGCGTATCGAACACCCAGGTTTTTCACACGGGCCTGCCTTATGCCTTGATCATCGTGTCGGACATGCCGCCACACCAATCGAGACCCCTCCAATACATCTTTGACCGCCTCCGCGGTACTGTGTGAGGATCCGTCGTCAGCCACCAGCACCTCATCAGGTCTTCGGCTCTGTCGCTTGACCGATTCAAGGACCACGCGCAACGCGCAGGGCCAATTGTAGGTCGTTATGATGACTGCTACGCGCATGGAGGGTAAGCGGTTTCCTTGTATTGGGTTCAAAAAGAATTGAAGACTACTCCTTGAAATACTCGATTACAGATTGGATGATGCTCTCGAGGTCATGGCGGGGGTGATACCCTGTAAGGTTTTTGAGTTTTTCGATATTGGGTCGCCGGCGTTGCATGTCCTCGAACCCGGGCCCATAGGCCTTTTCGTATGGAATGTATTCGATCTCGGACTTGCTTGCGGTCATCTCCTTGACCTTTTGAGCCAGATCCTGAATGCTCACCTCGAAATCGTTCCCCACATTGAAGATGTCGCCTTCGGCCTCGGCCTCCTCCATGATGCGCACCAGCGCCCATACCACGTCATTGACGTGGGTAAAACTCCGTGTCTGGGTGCCGTCACCATAGACGGTTATGGGTTTTCCCAAGAGGGCGCACTGCACAAAGGTGGGCAGCACCATGCCATACTGACCGGTCTGTCTCGGACCCACCGTGTTAAAGAGCCTCGCGATCACTACGGGCAGCTTCTTCTCGTCATGATAGGCAAGGGCAAGAAACTCGTCCAGGGTCTTGGAGCAGGCATAAGCCCATCGCCGCTTTTTCACGGACCCCATTACCCTGTTGTCTTCCTCCCTCAGGTCATGCTCCAGGTGGTTTCCATAAATCTCCGACGTGGACGCTATGAGGACCTTCTTCTTGAAACGGTTGGCGAGCCTGAGAACGACCTCGGTCCCTTGAACATTAACCTCGATAGTCTCCACGGGATGGTCCATGATGTTCCGAACACCCACGGCCGCGGCCATATGGTAGATATGGTCCGCCTTGAAAACGAGTTCATTCATCACGGACTCATTCAAAATGGTGTCCACCACCAGGTGGAAACATTCGTGGTTCTGAATCCGCACGAGGTTTGCGAGCTTGCCGGTCCAGAGGTTGTCAATGGCATATACCTCATGGCTTGCCTCAATCAGCGTTTCACATAGGTGGGAACCAATAAAACCTGCTCCGCCGGTGACCAGTATTCTCATGGACAGATTCACTCCTTCCGTGATCAGGAAGTCTTCACACAGCTCCGCCCCTTCGATCACACAACATCGAAGAGGGCAAGCAGCTTATTTCGCTTCCCTTTATGTCAAACGCCTTTACAGATACGGTTGATGGAAAGGCGTTCTCAGGACGGACTCACCCTAAAAGGCAGAGCCGTTAAAACGTGTATTACAAACAGGGACATGGGCCTGCTAAATCTTTTCCAAAGCCCAGCCATCGATCTCCACGGCCATGGAGCGTCTCAATAATTCAATGCTCACCACAACCTTTTCCGACTTGTTCTTGTGTTTGATGTAAAAGCCCGCCAGCCCCTTAAGGGGACCGTCCATTATCATAACCCGATCCCCCTTGCGCATGAAGGAGCGGTTCTCAACGGTCCGATCCGTACCGTCAAGGATCATCAGGGATTCTATCTCCTGGTCGTTTGCAGGGACCGGCCTGCCTTTGAAGGAAATCATACGGACCACACCGACGGTTTTTATGATCTCCCAGTACACAAAGGGCTCAAGCTTTGCCTGCACAAATACATAACCAGGAAGAAGCGGGACCATGATCTTTTTTCGCCGGTCCTTTCTTCGGCTCATCACCTGGACCCTGGGCAGGAAGGTCTCAATGTCCTTGCCCCTGAGCCCTTTGTAGACAACCTGCTCGAAACGGCTCCTGGTGTGGAGTGCATACCAGCGGAGTTCCTCCATGAGCCTGGTTTGCGAATCTTCTGCAGAAGGCTCGGCAGGATCGCCGGGCAGGATGAGGGGGGACTCTTCTCCATCTCGATTCGTTTCGTTCATAGGTACCTTCGCTTAAATCGTTGCAATGCGGTCCACAGCCACCAGCTTGTCAAGAAGGGTCTTCATGTCCTGCTCGGTCTTATCGAGACGCGTGAGCAGGATCATGTCCCAGTCGGCCTGATCCACACGTCCCAAATCGGCTATCTTAAGCCCGAAAAAGACCTGGTCCAACCGTTCCTCGTCAATGATGCCGGCAAGACTGATATGTGTAAGCTGGAGGTATAGATATGCCAGTTCAGCCACCTCGCCTGCACCGTAAAACAGGATGGAGCGGACCTGCCTCTGCTCCATATCCTTGAATTTCTTCAAGAGAAGCTTCTTAGCATCCTTATAAAAATTCATTGAGAATCGGAGATATTCCACCGTGAGGCGGCTCTTTCTTGCGAGCCCTTCGGGAGTGAGAAAATATTTCACCCGGTTGCGCGGCATGGTCTTGACCTTGAAATATCCCTTGTTGACAAGTCTCTTGAGGAATGCATTGACAAGCCCCAAAGAGATGTTCAGCCGGCGCGACAGTTCCCGCTGGCTGTGATCGCTGTTTCGATCGATCTCCGTCATGAGTCGAAGGATTTGAAGGTCTTCTTTTTCCATTGAAAACAAGGCGTTCAAAATTTGAACAATTACCCGCGTTCAATAGTTGAACGACTATTGTTTGTCAATGTAAAAATGCTTGAATTGATAAGGGAGGTTTAGAACCGAGAAAAAAGCCCCGGTGATTACCGGGGCTGAGTCGCCTTTCCTGGTCGGGACGAGAGGATTTGAACCTCCGACCCCCGCGTCCCGAACGCGGTGCTCTACCAGACTGAGCCACGTCCCGACTAGAAACGATGTATACCGCAATCACCCGCCGGGTGCAACCCCCAAAATTTACCGGGCCGGCACTCATGGAAACGGTCGTCTCAATTAACTACCGGTTATTCCAGGGTGACCGCCCTTCTTGTGGAAGATTGGGCCGCTGCCTTCTCGATCTCGCTCAAGATCCTCCCCCCTCGGAAGATGGTCACCTTGCCCGTTGACTCCGATATGACCAGAGCAACGGATTCGGTGGCCTGCGTTATGGCGGCGGCCGCGGCGTGTCGGGCCCCCAGCCCCTGGGGGAGAGGTTCCCCCTGGTAGCCTATGTTCAGGTAGCGCCCTGCCGCCAATACCACCCCGTCCTCCCGGATCACGAACGCCCCGTCAATGGAGGAAAACTCCTTGAGAGTCTCCGGGACGTCCCGGCTGTGGAGCTTCAGTGATTCCTCCGGATGCCCCTGGAAAGGGTTGAACACAAGCTGGTAGGACAACTCCAGGACTCTCTTGTGGTCACCGAGGACAAAAATGGACCCCACAGGCTTTCCTTCTCTTCCTTCGTTGGCCAGCTCAACCACCAGATCCAGTAAGGTTTCAAATACTTCAGGATTAATGCCGGAAGGAAACGACACTTCCCCGCCGCCGCCGAAGAGTTCCGATTCCAGGCCCACCTCAACCAGCATGATAGTGTCCATGTACCCCTGGTTGGGCACTCCTCCAACGCATACAATCACATCCCCGCTCTTCACCAGGCCCTTGGAAATGGCGGCAAGAAAGCCTATTTTTAGATATCCGACCCGCGTGAGCTGAACATCAGGAAGGGCAACTGCTGTAATGGAGTGCTCGGCCGCCTTTTTCAGGCACTCCTTGCGCCTGGTGAGGAGGATGAGACGGGCCTCGCTTTGGAGTTTGATAAACGGCGTCAGGTCCTTTGTGGTATCCATGTAAAAAAGCACGGCATTCGCTTCGACCTTCCTGGCAATATGGACGGCCTGCCTTATGACCAGGCCGGTCCACTTGGAGGGATCGGACCTTTCAGCCGCCTTGCCGGAAGCGGACTTGCCTTCTCCTGCTTTTCGTGGGTTTGAGACCTTCCCTTCAGCGGCCTTTCCAGGCTTCTTTTCTCTTTCTTTCTTTTCCTTTTTTGTGACCATGGTTTTTCAATTTAAATTAAATGTGAGCGGTTACGGGGACGGAGCCATTCACTTGACTATTCCGTAGCATGCCAGATAGGCATCGAAACCCGCCTTGGTCTCAGGATCAATGGCCCTATGTTCACCTTGTATTCGAACCGGAATCCGGCTCTCGAACAGAAATTCCACTATCTCCCGAATACCCGCCACAGGGAAGACAGGGACACCGGTCCGCTTGGTGAAGTCTTCTATTGCATTCTTTCCTACAGCGCCTGTTACGGGGCGTCCTTTCTCGTCATAAACCGCGGTGGTCTGCTCCCTGTCCACGCCTATCCCGACACCGATCCATTTGATGGTCAGCCCGATTTTCATGGAGTCCTGTTCCACCCGCTCAATTAGATCCACTTTGGTTCCCATTGAGGTTGCAACATCGTCCACGATAAACACCCGGCATCCATCGAACAGGGCCTTGTTGACCAGAATACCTCCTTTATGGCTCCCCTCTCCGTGAATCTTGGGCTCCTTGCGATCATATTCGAAAAAAAGGTCCATTCCGTGATCCCTGTATAATGCAATGGAGGTGGACAAGGCCAGGGCGCTGCCTTTGTAAGATGGACCAAGCACGATATCCACCCCTTCCGCCAGCCCTTGACGAACCATCATGCCGGCAAAAGTGGAGCCCAGCTCCATTGCCAGCCGGCCCGTCTTGAACATCCCCAGGTTGACGAAATAGGGAGTGGGACGGCCGTCCTTGAGCACAAGGCCGTCGTCGAAAAACAAGGCTCCCGTCTCAGCAAGGGCCAAGGCTAGTCGCTTCTTGTATTCTTCCATGGCAATACCCTAACTGATACCGGAGGTCTATTCAACCTCAATTGCATCACTTATTAAACCTGTCCAGGGCCGACGGGATCAGTTTCCGTATAAAGGACTCCTTTTCGAGCGCCGTTACTGAACAATAAGCAGGGTAGTCAGGATGCTCCCTGCTGAGATCGGGAACCCTTGCCTGCATGCCCGGGGCCAGGGCCTGGTAGTGCGTGATGAGCTCCGACAATGAGTGGTTTTCTCCCGGGTAGGCGTCCAGCCAGCCCAGCCGGCGCATCAGCTCAAATCGAAGCCGGTCCAGCAAAAACAGGTATCGGTCCATAACTCCCATGCGATCTTCAGCGGAGAGTTCCCGTATTTCAAACGCGCTGCCCAGGCCAAGCAGATTCATGATCAAATCATAGAGATAGAACGCTGTCTCTTCCGTTCCCCGGGATAGAAAAACAAGTGTGGAGTCGGAAAGATCCTTTGCACGGGTCCCCTGGGAGAATTCCTCCCCGAAACGGCTTTGCCAGTTCCTGAATCCGCGCCTGACAGCGGCTTCACGCCTGGCTTTCTGCAGGTCCACCACTCGGTCCATAAAGTGCTCCGCCCCCGGCCGGCTTTTATTCAATCTTCAAACCTTTGCAGCCGGCTTCATCATTTATCATCGCACGCAAATCCCGACCCCAAGAGACTTCCGCCGGAAGGTCTCCTCAGGAGCAATCAGGCCCTGGAACATTATGCGATAGATCTTGATCATTTGCTCCCAGGCAGGCCTTCACAAAACCGAAAAACAAGGGGGCGGGGGTTTCCATGCGGGACTTCAGCTCCGGGTGGGCCTGAGTGGCCACGAAAAAGGGGTGATCGGCCAGCTCTATGAACTCCACCAACAGACCGTCCCCGGAGAGGCCTGAGAATATCATCCCCTTTTCCTTTAGCGTGTTATGATACCGGGGGTTGACTTCATAGCGATGGCGATGACGTTCGGAAGCCTCGGGCGCCTGGTAAAGGCCTCGGACCAGGGTGTTTTCCCTTAACAGAGCTCGGTATGCGCCAAGCCTCATGGTTCCGCCCTTTTCTACTACTTGGCGCTGTTCGGGCAGGATGTCTATGACCGGATGGGGGGTCTGGGGATCGAACTCCGTTGAGTTGGCCATATCCAGCCCGCATGTGTGACGGGCGAATTCAATGACGGCCAACTGAAGGCCCAGGCAAAGGCCCAGGAACGGGATCCCTCGTTCACGGACCAGCCGGATGGCCTGTATCTTTCCCTCGGTCCCCCTGGTTCCGAACCCGCCGGGTACCACCACGCCGTCAACGCTCTCCAGCTTAAGAGTGTTCTCCAGCTCAGTAGTCTCAATCCACTGGAGGTTGATCTTGCAACCCAGGTGGGCTGCGCAGTGATTGAAAGCCTCAACGATGGAGGCATATGAGTCTTCCAGTCTTGTGTATTTTCCGCACATTGCCACTGTGATTTCCTTGTCCGGACAGCGCAGGTTTTCAATGTATTCTCGCCACCGTCCCAGCACGGGCGGACTGTATATATTGAGCTTCTTGTGAAGGATCGCAGAGAGGCCTTCCCCCTCGAAGACCAGGGGGATCTCATAGATGTCTTCCACGTCCAGCCCGGTGATGACGGCCTCCGGCGCCACGTCGCAGAAGTTTGCGATCTTACGCTTGATCTCGCCGGTCAGAAAGGCGGGGCACCTCCCAATAATGATATCCGGGAATATCCCCCGCTGCTTGAGCAGATTAACACTTTGTTGGGTGGGTTTGGATTTCTGTTCATTGACACCGTAAGGGATCGGCACATAGGTCAAATGGACATACACGATGTTATCCCGGCCCACGTCCTCCTTCATCTGCCGCATGGCCTCCAGGAACAGCTCGTTTTCTATATCGCCCACGGTCCCGCCGATTTCCACGATCACCAGCCCCGCCTCCTCTTCCCGGGCCACTTCGAAGATATGGTTCTTGATGATGTCCGTTACATGAGGAATGTATTGCACGGTCTTTCCCAGGTAATCCCCGCGGCGCTCCTTCCGGCGCACCATATCGAAGACCTTCCCCATGGTAAGATTCCACTTGGTCTTGCAGGTGACGCCCACAAAGCGTTCATAATGGCCGAAATCCATGTCCACTTCCCCCCCGTCGTCGAGCACGAAAACCTCGCCGTGCTCATAGGGGTTCATGGTCCCCGGGTCCACGTTCAGGTAGCCGTCACATTTGATTGGTATTATCTTGAGTCGTGAGGAGAGGAGATGACCGATGGAGGCGGCGGCTATGCCCTTTCCGAGTCCGGAAAGAACACCGCCGGTTACGATTATGTACTGTGTGCCGGTATCGTTCAAGGTCTGTTCTCCGCAAGCCCATGAGTGACTTTATCGTGAAAATATCTTTTGTTGCATAATCAAACTGGGAACGAGGGTTTTTGGTTATTTGGTTATTTGGTTATGTGATTAAGTGATTATGTGGTTATGTGATTATGTGGTTATAATGAGACTTATTTTGTATTTTTATTAATGGGGTTGATCCGCACCTCAGGTCATGACCGTTTTGTCTGTTTCGAAAATAAGGGCAATGCTCTGCGCAGTCAAGCCAAACGTTTATCCCAAGTTTCTGGGGCAAGCTCAAAAGTTATAGTAATATTATGTCCTTTTCATGGCGCTCAGTTTTGTAACACGCTGAAATCACTAGATTCATTTTTTTCCGGCACGAATGTAGTGCCCCCCACAGTGGATTTTGTGCTTGCAATTGGTTCTGAATGTGGTATAATATCATCATTATGTACATCAGAGCCAAAGAAA
>CAYPSZ010000232.1:0-1506 GCA_964413125.1 uncultured Desulfobacterales bacterium | reverse complement strand
ACACGTTCCTTTGAGGATCTGCCCCCGGCAGTGCGGCTTTTCTTCCGGCAAGAGATGGAAGGCAACGCACGGGCGGCCGGGCGCGACGAGGAGGCGCCCGCTGCCCGCCGAACCCTGGCGGTGCCTGAAAACGAGACACGCTGGAACTTCCTTCTCAACTTCCGGTCCACCAGGCAGCCCCTTAGCTACTTGCCCGGGGAAAAGCTATTGAATACCATCTGGAACCAGAATCACCCCTACAACAAATTCACGCCCCGGGTGGACGGGGTGGCCACCTATGGGGGATGCGTCAACACGGCCATGGCCCAGATAATGAAATATCACGGCCATCCGGAGCGGGGCATGGGCGTGGTCTCCTACGAGTGGAACGGCCGTACACTCAAGGCGGTCCTGTTCAAGGAGTATAACTGGGACCAAATGCCCGAAAAAGTGGATGCCGCAACTCCGGACTGGCAGGCTGACCAGGTGGCCGGCCTGATCAGCGACATAGGCATTGCCAATCACACCCTGTATGGCACTCAGGACTCTTCAGTCTCCATCAAAACCGACAATCTGATCAGGCATTTCGGTTATTCCACGGAGCTACGAAGCCTGTCCAATGCCGACCCACAGGATTTCTTCGACAGTTTGAAGGAAGAAATCGATGCGGAGCGGCCGGTTTTGCTGAGCCTGCCGGGTCACATGGTGGTGGCTGACGGGTATGTTTCCGATCCCACTGGACCCAAGATACATCTCAACATGGGCTGGGGCGGAAACCATGACGACTTCTATTATCTGGATTCCGCCGTCGAGGCAGGGAGCCATTCCTTCAATACCAGCCCGGGGCGGCTGGTTATGTACTTCCCCGTCAAGCCCTGCCTGGGCCCGGATTGCGATTGGGTGTCCGGGGCGGGCTCGAATGTCCCGCCCCTTATCAATACGGCACTTACGGACCGTGTACTGCCCGCCGGACGGCAGGCCGTCGAACGCATCTTTCTGGACCTGCGCGCCGAAAGCGGCGAGCCCGTCAATGTCCTGGCGGCATCATCCGATCCGGCCGTGGTGCAAGCCGAATTCGAAGCGGGAGTACTGACCCTTTCCACCGGCACCGAGGGCCAGGCGAGCAGGATCACTGTGGAGGCCGAGGCGGGCGGCAAGAAAACACGAGAATCCTTTGTGGTGATGACCCTGGACCGTGAGGTGGGCTGTGGACGGGACTTCGATGTGAAAGGGAGGTTTTCAAGCCGGAGCGGGGTTCATGAGCATGCGGTTATCCTGGAGGGCGAATGCGAAATCCACGGCGACCGTGGTTACTCCAACCAGGCTTTTTTTATGGGTGTTCTTGACTCCGATGGCGTAAAAGCCGTCCAGTGGACAGATGAATCCATCCGGGCGGAATTCTCACGCGGGCTCTACACCTTGTCCGCCTCGCTCAGTAATCCGGATACTTACTCCTATTATCCCTATGAACCGGGCGTTCATGAAGGTTATATGATGGGCATTTCCTGTCCCGATGCCGGCGAAGGC
>CAYPSZ010000231.1:0-4750 GCA_964413125.1 uncultured Desulfobacterales bacterium | reverse complement strand
TTCCTTCTCATTGTGCAGACCTCCTTATATGACGGGTGGACATGAATGGGAATCCTATCGATCCATCCTCCATAATACTTGCTTTGCCCTCACCCCCTTTCTAAGCCGTCGACAAATCGTTTCAGGATGTAACGCCTGAAGTTCATTGGACCCCCAGGCTGTTTCCGCAGCGAAAGCGGAAAAACGCCTCCAGTTTACAGCTAAAAGATGCTGGGTTCAACGTATTCACCGAATACCTGACGGAAGACCCCGGCCATTTCTCCAACCGTCGCGTAGGCCTTACAGCACTCGACTAGACAAGGCATAACGTTCTCCTTGTCCTTGGCTGCTTTCTCGAGGGCCTTCAGGGAATCCTTGACCTTTCGGCCGTCCCTCTCATTCCTGAGGGCGTTGAGTTTGTTGATCTGTTTTCGGGCCCACTCCTCATTATATTCATGAAGCTCGACTTCCATGTCCACGCCTTCGGTATACTTGTTCACTCCCACTTTTATGACTTTTCCTTCCTGGAGTTTTCTCTCGTATTCATAGGCCTGCCTTGCCACCTCCCGCTGCACATAACCTGAAGATACGGCTTTTACCATTCCGCCCACCTGCCCCACCTTTTCCATCTCCTCTAGGATTTTTTCCTCCATCTGCATGGTCAGGGTCTCCATAAAATAGGAGCCGGCCAGAGGATCCACTGTGTCCCGAAGGCCTATCTCGTCCATGAGGATCTGGAAAGTCCTGAGACTGAGCAGGGCCGCCCTCTCGGTGGGAATGGTGTAGGCCTCGTCAAAGGAGCAAAGCGCAGTGGTCTGGGCGCCGGAAAGGGCCGCGGCCAAGGCGTAGTAAGCTCCGCGCATGATGTTGTTTTCAGGCTGCTGCTTGGTCATGCCCGATCCGCCACCCCCGAAAATCCCTCTCAGGAAAAGGGCCTTATTGTCCTTGACGTCATAACGCTCATGAAGGAGTCCGGCCCAAAGCTTCCTGGCCGCACGGAACTTGGCCACCGTCTCCCACAGGTTTCCATAGATGTTCAGGTTGAAGGAAAATCTTCCCACAAAATCCTCCGCCTTGTAGCCGCGGGACACCACTTCGTCTATGTAAGCGAAAGCGATCATGAACGCGTACGAGATCTCCTGTACGGGTGTGCATCCTGATTCACGAATGTGGTACCCGCAGACGGACACCGGGTTGCAACGCGGTAGTTCCTTCATGGAGTACTCGATGGTGTCCCCGATGAGCCTCACTGCAGGTTCCACCGGATAGATCCAAGCGCCCCTTCCCACGATCTCCTTGAGGATGTCGTTTTGGGGTGTCGCGCTGATCTTGTTCCTTGGATAACCGTACTTTTCGGCCACGGCCTGGTACATGGCAAGCATAATGGAGGCAACGGCGTTGATGGTCAGGCCGGAACCGATGCGATCCAGCTGAATGTCCTTAAACGCGATCTCGAAGTCCCGAAGAGAATCCACTGCCATGCCCACACGGCCCACCTCCCCTTCAGCCATGGGATCATCGGAGTCGTAGCCCATTTGTGTGGGAAGATCAAACGCCACGTTCAGTCCGGTCTGCCCGTGGGAGATCATGAGCTTGAATCGCTCATTGGTCTCTTCCGGTGTTCCGAAACCGGTATACTGCCTCGTGGTCCAGTTCCGGCTGCGGTATCCCATCGGGTGAAGGCTGCGCGTATAGGGAAACCGGCCCGGGTCAGCCAGATCCTTCTCATAGTCGAACCCCACCTCTTTCAAATCTTCCGGGGTGTACACGGGTTTGACTTCAATGCCTGACTGAAGAATCACCTGCTTTATGGCGTCTTTTTCATCCTTTATATACGTAGCAACACCCATGGTCGAATCACCTCGCTTTTTTTTGCAAACTAACAGCAGTCAGCGCTTGGCCTTTAGCTGTGGGCAAAACCGGCTTACCGCCAAAAGCCTCACTTCCTCCAATCAATTCCTCGACACCTTGTCCTTGATGAATGTAACCATCTCCTCGAAAGAAGTGCCTCCTGGAAAAACCCCCGCCACCCCTAGGTCCTCCAGAATCGGGATGTCTCGATTAGGGATCACCCCCCCCACCACTGTGAGGACGTCATCAACGCCTTTGTCCTTGAGTATATCCATCAGCTTCCTGCAGATGGGCACGTGCGCTCCGGACATTATGGAGAGCCCGACCACGTCCACGTCCTCCTGAACGGCCTGCTCTGCGATGCTCTGCACAGTCTGGTGAAGCCCTGTGTAAATGACTTCCATGCCGGCATCCTTTAAGGCATGAGCTACTACTTTTGCCCCTCTATCATGGCCATCCAGCCCCGGTTTAGCCAATAAAACTCTGATTTTTCTATCCTTATCCATTTTTTTATTACTCCCTTTGAGTGGCTATTTAATTCCATTCTCAAAACTGTAAACTATTTAAATCATGTCTAAGGACAACGTCCTGACCTCTCATAATATGTTCCCGAACAAGATTTTCTACCCCTTGGCCATCCCTTTTTCGAATATAAATCAGCATAAGTCTATGATCTTCATTGCTTATTCGGGCCCATTCTTCGGTTTTGAGCAGCACCTGTCTGAAACGAAAGATCTGGTCCCTGAGATCGTTTATCATCTTGATCAGGCGAGGGCTCCGGCTCAGGGCGTATAAGAGATCGTGGAACTCCGTGTTTATTCGAAGAAGTGGCTCCAGATCACCTCGATCCATGCTGGTCTGGTATTCCTTGATCTTTCGATCCAGCGGGATCAGTTCCTTTTCTTCATGCTTTTCAGCGGCCAGGCGGGCCGCGTAACTCTCCAGCACACTTCGAATGCCGAAAGTCTCCCGAACATCCTCCAGAGTCAGCCCGGCCACAAAGAACCCACCTGCAGGTCCCTGCTTCACGAGGTTTTCGCGTTCCAGCTTGTGGATGCCCTCTCGCACCGGAGTCCGGCTGATGCCCAAAGCATCGGCCAATCGACTCTCCACCAGACGGCTCCCCGGAGATAGTTCCCCCCGAAGGATGGCCCTTTTCAGCCTCCTATATACGTCCTGCCCTAAAGAACGCCGCTGGGGCAGGGATTCAAGGCCCTTGAATGATAAATCCCCTGAATCCATGTTTTCCATGGTCCGTTCTTCCGCACCATTCCTTGCGGGATGACCCAACAGGTCCACTGATCCTCCCGCCATACTTTAGTACCGTCCCAGGACCTCCCGCGCGATGATCATCTTCTCCACCGCCTTGGTGCCCTCATAAATCTCGATCACTTTGGCGTCCCTGTAGAACCGCTCGATGGGATAATCTTTAAGGTAGCCGTAGCCGCCATGGAGCTGCAGGGCTTCGTCCACCACTTCCACTCCCACGCGTGCGCCGTACCACTTGGCCATTGCAACAAGTCTTTTATCCACACGGCCCTCATCCAGGTTCCAGCAGGCCTTGTAGATGAGATTCCGGGCCGTTTCTATCTTGGTGTCCATAACGGCAATCGTGAATTGTACATCCTGGAAAGCCGCCAGAGGCTGCCCGAAAGCCACGCGCTTCTTGACGTGCTTGATTGCCTGCTCCATGGCCCCTTGGGCTAACCCCAGGCCGTGAGCCGCAACGTATGCCCTGGAGTGGTCGAAGAATTTCATGAGCTGGTAAAAGCCCGCACCTTCCGTGCCCCCCAAAAGACGGCTGTCGGGAACCTTGCAGTCGCTGAAAAAAATGTCGCCCAGGTCCGCGGCCCTCGTGCCCATCTTCTCCGCGTGGGTGGCATCATAGCCTGGAGTGTCGGTCTCAACTATAAGGAAGCTCCACTTCTTATGACCCTCGGCCTCCGGGTTTGTCATGCAAAGAACCAGGATATAGTCCGCAATGGTGGCATTGCCTATCATCACCTTGTTGCCGTTTAGGACGTATTCGTCCCCATCCTTGACCGCCCGGGTGCTCACGTTGGATACGTCGCTCCCGGCCTCGGGCTCAGTGGTTGCCATGCCCATTTTTTTCCTGCTCTCAGCAACCGGCTGGAGATACTTCTCTTTC
Organism: uncultured Desulfobacterales bacterium; assembly: GCA_964413125.1. Taxonomy (GTDB): domain Bacteria; phylum Desulfobacterota; class DSM-4660; order Desulfatiglandales; family HGW-15; genus JAIPEI01. The sequence goes on along the minus strand of CAYPSZ010000231.1, from coordinate 771 downwards.
TGCTCGTCCGTACCGAACCACCATATGAGCTCGCTTCCTAAAGAACAGCTGATCAAAGCCTGGGCGACCCCCGGGTCCACCCGCCAGAACTGCTCCAAGATAAGTGCCTGGTCCAGAAACCCGAGACCCGGTCCCCCGTGCTCTTCAGGAATAGTGCTTCCCACGAAACCCAGTTCGCCCGCCTTTCTCCAGACCGCCTCGGGGAATTCGTTCTTGGCATCACATTCAGGGGCGACTTCGGGAAACTCTTTTTCAGCGAACTCCCTTGCCGCAGCCTGAATATCCCTTTGTTCATTGCTCAGTTGATAATCCATAGCATTCCTCCCAACGTTCATGGCTCTAAGAAATCAGCCGTCTCAGCGGGTAAAGATTTTATCATAGAAGCAATCTCTTTCGGAATTTGTTTTCCTACAAACTATCTCTCCGGTTTTCACGACAAACGAGAGTCTGTGGCCATGTGCGAAAAACCGGCCTTAGATCAATTTCTTCTCCCTGAGCAAGGCCAGTTTCTCACCCGGAATCCCGAGAACTTCACCGTATATTTCTTCATTGTGCTCCCCGAAGCGGGGAGGAAATGTCAATTCCAGGTTACGACCCTCCACAAACGGCGTCATGTTGGGAGGCGGGGCCAGGGTGACCCGGGTGCCGGTCTTGGGATCTGTTGCGGTCATCAGCCGGCGCTCCACAAGCGGGTCAATCAAAACTTCCCGGATGTTCTTAATCTTGCTCACAGGCAGAGTGATGGACTTCAGCATTTGGATCAACGACTCG
>CAYPSZ010000230.1:0-2521 GCA_964413125.1 uncultured Desulfobacterales bacterium | reverse complement strand
GGCCCATAAGATCCCGCAAGAGCGTTCGGGCGCGAAATGTCGTTCTGTCCGCGGGAGCCGTGAACACCAACAGGCTGCTGCTAAAATGCCGGGACGTCTTTAAATCACTGCCCAGGCTGTCCTCAAGACTTGGGTACAATGTCAGAACCAACAGTGAATCCTTGACGGGTGTTACGGCCCGAAGCGCCGAAAGGGACTATTCAAAAGGAATTGCCATCGGATCGATCTTCAGGGCCGATGAGTTCACTCAGATGGAAGCTGTTCGGTTTCCCGAGGGCTCCGGCGCCACGCTGACCATGCTCGCGGCGCCCCTGATCGGCACCAACCGGGGTTCCGCGGTCCGCGTCCTGAAAACCTTGCTTCTCATACTCAGACATCCGGTGGATTTTCTGCGCACAAAGGTTTTTCCCGGTTTTGTTCGCAGGACAACTATCCTTCTCACCATGCAAACGCAGGACAACTTGATGCGTGTACGCCTTGGACGGAACCCTTTCACTTTCTTTCGAAAGGATCTTGTTTGCGAACATGACAAGGAAAAAGTCATTCGAGCGGACGTGAGAATCGCCCATCATGTTACGAAATTGTTGGCCGGGCAAATCAAGGGAATCGCTCAGGGTATGGTGAACCAGAGCGTGCTCAACATCCCTGGAACGGCGCACTTCATGGGAGGGGTCCCCTTCGGGGAAACCGCCGATGACGGCGTGATCGACCTGCGTTGCGAGGTTCATCATTATCCCGGTCTGTACGTTGTGGACGGCTCCGTTATGCCGGCAAATCCCGGGATCAACCCTACACTGACAATCGCCGCCCTTGCCGAATATGCCATGGATCTCATACCGAAAAAAGGTCCAGCAAAAGGTGGAACAGGGAAAAGGCCTTAAAAGTGGGGAACAACCTCTGAATTAAGGAGCCGGACATCCAGGATGAGATAGAGAAGAACCGGGGGGACATCCACAGCTAAAACAAAGAGTGACAACATGAACGAACACATGGTATGCCAGATAATCCCTGATCGATGAAAGGTTACAGGACCTCGAGAAAGAGAGCATTTTCCCGAGAGCAGAAGAAGGCGGCAGGAGTCAAGGTGGAATAATGGCAGGAACACATAGGAGAAAGGGTCTGATATGGATTTGAATGAGGTTGTGCAAAACAGGAGGAGTATTCGCGCGTTCTTACCTGATCCGGTTCCCAGGGAGCTCGTAACCAAATTGGTGGACCTGGCCCGATGGGCGCCCTCTTGGGGCAATACTCAACCTTGGGAGGTCGTGGTTGCGGACGGCGAAAAAGCCGTGCAATTGGCTGATGCATTTGAAGCGGAAGCAAGAAAGGGAGAGGGACCCAGGCCTGATATCGCCATGCCGGGGGAGTTCCCGTCCCCGCACAAGGAGCGGTATTTCGGATTGGGAAAGTCGCTGTTTACAGCCATGGGTATCGAGCGGGGGGACAAAGAGGCCCGCTTCCGGCACTATATCAACATGTATCACTTTTTCGGGGCTCCGGCTTGTGTCTATTTCATCATCGATGGGGCCCTTAATGAGCCTTACTCGTGTCTGGATATCGGCTCCATAGGCACCACAATGTGCTACGCAGCCCATCAAGAAGGGCTCGGGACCATATACCTGGCGCATGCTGCCCACTTTGCGGATATAATCAAGAAGACCCTGGATATCCCTGCTGAAAAGAAAGTGGTTATCGGAATCGCCGTCGGATATCCGCATCCGTCTGCACCGGCGAGCCTGTTCCGGAGCGAACGTGAATCCGTTGAAAGCGTTCTTCGCTTTGCTTAGTTCATTGCCTTGTTGTGGAGATGCCCGGTCTTGACAGCAGGGTGAGCATGAAGTTGATGAAGGCCACGCAGGCACCGGCTTGAACCCTGCTTGCCTCAACTTCTCCCACGGTGGTTTCTCCGGCCATAGGGAAATGACCCGGAATCTGCGGGAGGCGGCGAGGTCCGTAGATAGGCAGGTGGCGATCATGGCTGATTTGTCCGGACCCAAAATCCGTGTCGGCGAACTGGTTCGGGAACCCATCGAGTTGAAGAAGGGTCACGAAATCACCCTGAGCACTGAGACATTTCGTAAGCGCCAAGATGGAGCGAGCAAGCTTTCCCTTCTCTATTTTTCGTGCGGTTAGTACATTGGGCAGCACAAGATGTAGAGGTGGCTTTGTTTCTTATACACAAATGTCTATTTACGTACCATTTTGAACAACGAACAAAGTCCTATCACCAATTCAACAACGATTATAGAAAGTTACAAGTTGTAGTAGTAAATGCCGGTCCGTTTTTTCTTGACACAGCGGTATTCTCTATTCTATAGGTAAACGAATATTGTCTCCACTCTATGACATTGACCTTCACAATATGCGGGTTATGCAGTGAAATAAAACCCTGAAACTTAAAGGTCGCTTTCCCGTCAGGGTAGTTGCCGTCTGCCGGGAGCTAAACCAATTCATGTCAGAAAAACCTCGTGAAAAGAAGGAATGGCATTAATCAGTTCCGACGAGGAGTTCAAGTCTTCAC
>CAYPSZ010000229.1:0-15718 GCA_964413125.1 uncultured Desulfobacterales bacterium | reverse complement strand
AACGAGCCGGGGGTATTGTCGCGGATCTCCGGGCTTTTCAGCGGGCGGGGCTTCAATATTGAGAGCCTTGCCGTGGCCGAGACCGCGGAAGGGGGGATCAGCAGGATCACCCTCATGACAAAGGGCGACCAGGCCATTGTGGAGCAGATCAAAAAGCAGTTGAACAAGATCATCAACGTGATAAAGGTCATTGACTTCGGGGACGCGCCTTGTGTTCAAAGGGAACTGGCCCTTGTGAAGGTGAGGGCAAAGCCCGAGCACCGGGCGGAGATCCACAGGCTGGTGGAGGTTTTCCGTTGCCGGGTGGTGGATGCGGCCCGTGAGTCCTACATTATCGAGGTAACCGGCCATGACCGGAAGATCGAGGCGTTTTTGGATCTTCTGAGACCCTGGATCAAGGAGATTGCCCGGAGCGGTGTTATTGCGCTGGCAAGGGGGTGAGGGGTGAAAGTCCCTGTCGCCGATGCCATGACGAATATTGCGGAAAAAGGAGAATACAATGGCTGAGATAGATTTCGGAGGTGTTGTTGAAAACGTTGTCACATCGGATGAATTTTCCCTTGACAGGGCCAGGCAGGTCTTGAAGGACGAGACGGTTGCCGTTCTGGGGTATGGAGTCCAGGGGCCGGGGCAGGCCATGAACATGCGGGACAATGGAGTTCGTGTGATCGTGGGCCAGCGTCAAGGAGGCGAGTCCTGGGACCGGGCGGTTCAGGACGGGTTTGTGCCCGGCGAGACTCTTTTCTCCATTGAGGAGGCTGCGGAGAGAGGTACGATTCTTCAGTTTCTGGTTTCGGACGCAGGGCAGGTGGCGGTGTGGCCGGAGGTCAAGGCCCGGCTCCAGAAGGGCGACGCCCTTTACTTCAGCCACGGTTTCGCCGTCACCTACAGGGACCAAACAGGTGTGGCGCCGCCCGATGATGTGGACGTAATCCTGGTGGCCCCCAAGGGCTCCGGCCGGACCGTGCGATCCAATTTCCTGGACGGAAGCGGCATAAACGCAAGCTATGCGATCTTCCAGGACGCCACGGGACGTGCGGAAGAGCGGGCCCTGGCCACGGGGATCGCAATAGGGTCAGGGTATCTGTTCCCCACCACATTCGAAAAAGAGGTGTACAGCGACCTGGTGGGAGAGCGGGGCGTCCTCATGGGCGCATTGGCCGGCGTCATGGAGGCCCAGTACAACCTCTTGAGAGGCCGCGGCCACTCACCCAGCGAGGCGTTCAACGAGACCGTGGAGGAACTCACCCAGAGCCTGATACGCCTGGTGGCGGAAAACGGTATGGACTGGATGTATGCCAATACCAGCACCACGGCCCAGCGCGGGGCCCTGGACTGGAGGCACAGGTTCCGGGAGGCTGTGGCACCGGTATTTGAAGAGCTTTACAGCAGTGTGGCATCAGGAGTGGAGACCCGTATAGTGCTCGAGGCCAACAGCGCTCCTGACTACCGGGTGCGTCTTAAGAGGGAACTGGACGAGATCCATAATTCGGAGATGTGGAAGGCCGGTGCGGCCGTGCGAAGGCTGCGTCCGGAAAACAGGGGGAAGTAGATAAGCCCCATAAGGGAATCAGACACAGCCTGGAACCGAATCAACCGATTGACCCTGCGCACTGTCCGAGGCCCTTTTTCATTCAAGGGGTCCGAGTACATCATTGAAAAACCGCACCCGTACCCGCGGATGTCACCTGGCGGGCGTATCGATTGAGATATCCACTGCGGACCCGCAAGGGAGGGGGGGACCACCGGGCCAGCCTTGATCGGATCTCATGCTCGGTCAGCCGGACATGCAGGGCCTGGTTCGGGATGTCGATATGGATCATATCCCCTTCTCTTAGGGCCGCAATGACCCCGCCTTCCTGTGCCTCGGGCGATACATGGCCTATGGCGGCCCCGCGGGTTCCTCCTGAAAAGCGACCGTCCGTGATCAGGGCCACATCGCGGTCCAGGCCGGCGCCGGCCAGGGCGGAAGTGGGTGAGAGCATCTCCCGCATTCCGGGACCGCCCTTGGGGCCTTCGTAACGTATGACCACGACATCCCCTTCTTTTATGCGGCCCTCCAGAATGGCCTTCATGGCCTGTTCCTCGCCGTCGAATACGCGCGCGGGTCCTGAATGGACGAGCATTTTCGTATCAACCGCGGATTTCTTCACCACGGCTCCACCGGCGGCCAGGTTTCCATAGAGCACCGCCAGGCCGCCGTCCCGGGTGAAGGGTTTGTCCAACGGGCGAATAACTTCGGGATCACCGCCCTTGGCCGAGTCTGCGATTTCCTTGATGGTAAGGCCGCTTACAGTGACGGCGTCCTGGTGGAGCAGGCCCTGTTTCCGGATGAGTCGGCTCAAGACCCCTGGTATGCCGCCGGCTCTGTGCAGGTCTTCCAGGTGATGAGGGCCTGCCGGGGCCATACGGCAGAGGTTGGGGGTCTTGCCGCTGATCTCATTGAATAGTTCAAGGGGAAGGTTCAAGGACGCCTCCGCCGCAATGGCTGGGAGGTGCAAAACCGTATTGGTGGAGCTCCCCAGGGCCATCTCCACGCAGATGGTGTTGTGGAAGGCTTCCATTGTCGCTATGGCTCTGGGACGGATGTCCCTATCCACAAGGGACATGATCCGCATGCCCGTTTCCTTGGCCAGCCTGCGCCTGGCCGCCCAAACGGCCGGAATGGTGCCGTTGCCCGGAAGGGCCAGGCCCAGGGCCTCCGCCAGGCAGTTCATGGAGTTGGCCGTAAACATGCCGGAGCAGGAACCAACGCCCGGACAGGCGCAGTCTTCCAGGTCCTCCATATCCTCCTCCCCCATGGTCCCTCGGTGGACGGCTCCCACTGCCTCAAACACGGTTACAAGATCCACGGCCTTTTCCCCTTTCCGGCCTGCCAGCATGGGGCCTCCTCCCAGATAAATCGCAGGGATATCCAGTCGCAGCATGGCCATGAGCATTCCCGGAACTATCTTGTCGCAGTTGCCGACGAGCACCAGGCCGTCAAATGGATAGGCCCTGGCCATGAGTTCAACACTGTCTGCGATGAGTTCACGGGAGGGAAGGGAGTAGCGCATGCCCTCGTGACCCATGGCAATGCCGTCGCACACCCCGATGGTGGAAAACGAAAGGGGAGTAGCGCCGGCCAGGCGGACCCCGGCCTTGACCGCATCCATGAGGTCGTTGAGGTGCAGGTGCCCGGGGATCAGTTCGTTGGCCGAGCCGGCAATGCCGATTATGGGGCGGCGGATCTCGGAACCGGTAAGGCCCATGGCCTTGAAAAGGGATCTATGGGGTGCTCTTTCCGTGCCTGACTTCATCGAGTCTGAACGCATACGGCTTTCCTTTCCTGAGACCTTTTCCCTATTGCAAGGAACGTAAACAGGGAAAGATCAGAGATCCATTCCTCCCCGGGCGATGGGGTATCGCCTTCCATAGCCGAAGGCCTTGGTGGTCACCTTTAGCCCGGGAGGAGCCTGGCGCCGCTTGTACTCGTTCATGTTGAGCCGCCTGAACACATCCGCCACAACAGCCGGGTCAAAGCCCTTCATTACTGTTTGCTCCCTTGAGAGGCCCTTTTCCACGACCAGTTCCAGTATCTGATCCAGCACGTCATAGGGCGGCAGGATGTCCTGGTCGGTCTGGTTGTGCCGGAGTTCCGCCGACGGCGGCCTTGTGATGGCCCGCTCGGGGATGACCCGCCCCATGCAGTTTATGAGCATGGCGAGCCGGTAGCAGAGGGTCTTGGGAACGTCGGAGATCACGGCGAGGCCTCCGTTCATGTCGCCGTAAAGGGTGCAGTATCCCATGGCCGTCTCGGACTTGTTCCCGGTGGATAGCAAAAGGGCGTCAAGTTTGTTGGATACGGCCATGAGAAGGGTGCCTCTCACCCGGGCCTGGATGTTTTCCTCGGTCACGTCTTCTTCAAGCCCCATGAACAATGGGGCCAGGGATTTCTTGAAGTCCTCGAAGAGGCCTTGAATGGGGATTTCCTCAAAATGGATGCCCAGGTTTGCGGCAAGGAGGCGGGCGTCCTCGCGGCTCATGGCGGATGTGTACTGAGAAGGCATGGATATGCCCGTTACGTTTTCAGGCCCCAGGGCCTTAGCAGCGATCACCGCCACCAGGGAACTGTCGAGCCCCCCGCTGAGCCCCACCAGAAGGCGCTTGAAGCCGCATTTCAAGGCATAGTCCCTCGTGCCCATGACCAGGCCTTTAAGTATGGATTCCTCCCTCTCCAGCCATGGGTTGGAGATCTCCATCCCCTTACCATTCGTGTCCCAGACCAGCAGGGCCTCTTCGAATTCCGGAGCTGAATGGACCAAACGTCCTTTGCGGTCCACCACCATGCTGGACCCGTCAAAGATGAGGTCGTCGTTTCCGCCCACCTGGTTGCAATAGACAATGGGGACCCTGTGCCTGGAAGAGAGATACTTGAGGATCTCCATACGAAGGGCCGGTTTGTGCATGGTGTAGGGGGAGGCCGAGATGTTGATGAGTATGTCCATCCCACGGTCCACAAGGTCTTCCACCGGGTAAACGTCGTACCGCGGGACGCCTGCTATGTCTCCCACGTTCCAAATGTCTTCGCACACCGTGACGCCGAAGACCAGTCCCTGGAGCTCGAACCGCAGGCTTTTTTCCACGGGATCGAAATAGCGCGTCTCGTCGAATACATCGTAGGTGGGCAGAAGGCGCTTGCCTCCGCGTGCCAGTATGCGGCCGGATCCCAAAAGGGCCGCCCGGTTGTACAGCCTGCCGTCCTTTCCCTTTTCCGCAGGCTCCACAAACCCGCATACCGCGTGTATTCCATGTACATCCCGTGCAAAACGCTCCAGGGCCCGGAGGCTCTCGTCGACAAAAGCGGGCCGCTCCAGAAGGTCCCTGGGAGGGTATCCCATGATGCTGAGTTCCGGAAAGACCACCAGGTCGCACCCGCGGGCCCCGGCTTCTTCAAGGCTGCGGCGCATCAATCCCATGTTGTGTTCGAAATGGCCTATAATGGGATTGGCCTGGCTCAGGGCTATTTTCATGGGGGCTTCACCTTCCAATGCGCAAGGCGAATGGGGTTTTTGGGTCCCGGCGAACAACCCCTGCAAAATCAGAGAACCGCTTTTGCCGCCTTTTCAATGGCCGCCAGAATAACCGGTATCTGTTCGTCCATGTAAATGTGGATGGGAAAAGTCAGGGCACGGGAGAGCAGTTCGGTCGTCCCGGGGAGGTGGCCCGCCTTGAATGTGCACCGCGGTATTCCTTCAGCGGTCTTAAAGGGCCACTGGTTCACAATGGGGGTCTTGCCTTGCAGCAGGTGTTCCCATTCCTCATAATAGTGCCAGAGGTTTTCGTACCAGTAGACGGCTCCGGCCCCCTCATCGGCAAGCACGCGGTTGAACTCACGGGCCTGCTCCATGGTGGGGAGGAAAAACACAATGAAAGTGGCGCTGTCGCCTTCCGGGTCGGGAAGGTTCCTGAAGGTGAGGGCGTCGTGCCCGGCCAGGGCATCCTTGATTACACGCTTGTTTTCCCTCTGCCGTTTGAGTATGACCGGGTCCAGCTTGCGCAATTGGGCCAGGCCCAGGGCGCCCTGGAGCTCCATCATTCGATAATTGAATCCTATGAACCGTCTTTTTTCAAGACCCCTGGGCAGGTCCGGGTCGTGGTCGTGCCCGTGATCGTGGTATTCGGAAGCCCGGGTGTAGAGCTCATGGTCGTCGGTGATCACCATGCCCCCTTCGCCCGTGGTCATGGTCTTGACCGAGTCGAAGGAAAAGGTCCCCAAAGACCCGAATGAGCCCAGAGCCTTCCCTTGGATCCTCGCCCCGCAGGACTGGGCCGTGTCTTCCACGACGGGGATGCCGCGGCCGCGAGCCACTGAGGCGATTTCATGAATGCGCGCCTGGCCGCCGCACATGTGAACGGGTATCACGGCTTTTGTTCGGGGGGTGATCTTCGCCTCGAGATCCGACGGGTCCATGCACAATGTGTCGTCGATCTCAGCGAACACAGGCACGGCCCCGGCATCCAGGATCGCTTCCCATGTGGCCACAAAGGTGAATCCCTGGGTGATCACTTCATCTCCCGGTCCTAAGCCGAGGGCGGCCAGTGCAACCTTGAGGGCGGCGGTTCCGGAAGAGACCGCCAGGGCGTGCGAAACCCCCGTGTATCTTGCGAACTCCCGCTCGAACTCCTCCACCTTGTATACGCCCTGCCTCTGTTTGTGGAATTCGTACCTGAAAAGGACCTTTCGGGATAAGACTTCCAGGATTTCTTTTTGTTCGTCGTCACCGATTATTTCGTGTCCGGGCATTGCCTGCTCCTTTTGAGATGTCCATGGAAAACTAACGCAGAAAGGATCGGAGAATCAAGGACGAAAAACAGGGCCGCAAGATATGACCAGGGCCCGATGCGTCAGAATGGCTGCTACTTGTCAAAACTATGACAATTCTTCAGGCGGATAAGGGGGCCTGCGTTCCTTGAACGGGAGATTCCCCGCGTCCGGGAGGGGTCTGTTTCAAGGCATAAAATGTGCATCAGGCCTACTTTGAAGGGAAACCGCAGCCTTATGTTCAACTCCTCGGATGTGCCCGCGCCGGCCAATTACTTTCTGAAACCGGGCTTTATTTATCTGCCTGTCAAACCCACCGTGGTTTCCACCGTGCTCGGTTCCTGCGTGGCGGTGGTCTTGTGGGATAGAAAGCGCAAGGCGGGCGGGATCAACCACTTCCCGTATCCTTCCTGCAAGGAGGCTGACAAGCCCACGGCCATGTACGGAGACGCCTCCACTTACATGATGATCCGCATGATGATCCGGGACGGCTCGAAGACAAAACACCTTGAAGCTCAGATATTCGGCGGGGCCTGCAACCGCAGGGTTTCTTCATGGGATGTGGGCCGGGAGAACATTCGAACCGCCCGCAGGGTGCTGGCCGGGCACGGTATCCGGGTGATTTCCGAAGATGTGGGCGGGGAGCGCGGCAGGAAGATAATATTCGACGCAGTCAATAATGAGATGGCCGTTCTAAAGGTGGAGCGCCTTCGGAAGGGGGACTGGTATCCCTATGAAGACGCGCGCTAGGTAATGTCTGGTACGACTTTTGCTTATATATCCCGCATTGGATAAACGTTTACCGCGTATGTGACGGCGCAAGCGGATATGGAGGGTGACGCATGTATAATGCAGTTATGGGAAGCCTGGACGGGGACCTTGAAAAAGTCGCATTCGGCGTGAGTTGCATAAGGCGGATTCTCGCGCGCTCGGACGCCAATATTGTCAGCTCTGATAACGGCAGGATCTTCCTGGAGCTGGACGGGGAAGTGTTTTCCGTTGAGAGGCGTTCCGAAGGGGAGGTAAAGCCTTATTTCATAATACTGGATTCATCCGAAGCCTTTAACGTATCTGATTACAGGATGCTCTTCGAGGTTCGTGAGCTTCCCGACTCCCTGGTCATGGGAAAAGACATCAGCGGGCAAGAGCATCTCTGTCGCCGGAAGGGTCCCCTTGAAACGTGCGCAGGCCGAAAGGAATCAAAGGACCTATGCCTGGAGTCCCTGGAAACCAGGTTGGAGTCGGGGGGCCTGTCCTCCCATGAACTGGATGAGATCAAGAACATGGTCAAGAACATGCGAAACGGCCATTTCTTTGAGGAACTCACCAGTGAGTTTTCAAGCAAGATAAAGGAGATCGCCCAGGAACTCATAGAGTTCAGAAAAGATATCAAAAAGCGCATAGAGCCCGGCATAGTTGAACTGGCGTCCAGGGACATCCCGGAGGCCAGCAACCAGCTCGAAGGGATCAACGAATCCCTGGAGAAGAGCACCATGAAGATCATGGACATCAATGATGAACAGATGGACCTGGCCGGCGCCCAGCTTGAACGGCTTAAGGAGTTGATTGCGGGAAGTGGCGGGCCGGGCGTATCCGTTGAAGCCCATGAAGGGGTGAAAGCGCTTGTGGAAAAGATTTTGGAAAGCGCGCCGCGCCTGCCGGAAGAGGCAGGGCAGGTAATGGATTTCATCATGCCGGATCTGGAAACGGCCCGTGATCTCCTTTCCGGTCCTGCGGAACCGGATGCAGTGAGGGAGGCGCTTGCAGCGCCCCTGGAGACCATCAAGGGCCTGCAAGAGGATATGGGCACGGCTGATGAGGCTGTCCAGGAACTGAGCGCCGTTTGCGCGCAACTGGAGGAGATGCTTGCGTCACCGGGCCGGGAGACCTTTAAAGAGCCCGGTGAGCCGGATCCGGCCCCGAGCCCGGACCTCGAGGACGCCCTCCGGCGGCAGGTGGAGGTCCTGGACACGATAAAGGGGCTCTCCCTGAAAATGCTGGAACCCTTGAGCTTTCAGGACCTGGTGGGACAGCGGATACAGCGCATAATAAGGCTTGTGAAGTCCATGGAGATACGCATCGAGGATCTCATCATCTCCTTCGGCATCAAGCTTCAGAAATACAAGGAAGATCCCACCCGAAGCTTTGAGGAACTGCACAGGGAGGTGGAGCAATACAAGAGTGAGCTCAAGGGCCCCCAGAAAGATGGGGAAGGCCTTGAACAAGCGGAGATCGACAACCTGCTTGCAAGCCTTTAAGGGTGTGTCATAAACCGGACACCGGTTTGCCTCGGGTTTGACTCTCGACACGAGGACGGTCCCGGTGGAAGAAATGCAACAAACCAAAGGAGGATGGACGGATGGCCATCGATACATCAATCAAGGTCCTGGTGGTGGATGATTTCGCCACCATGAGGCGCATCGTAAAAGGGGTCTTAAAGCAACTGGGCTTCAACAATATCGTGGAGGCCGAGGATGGGAGCGCAGCCCTGGAAGTCCTTAAGAATGATACGGTGGGGCTCATTGTTTCCGACTGGAACATGCCCAAAATGACGGGGCTGGATCTCCTGAAGGTCGTAAGGGCGGACGAAAAACTCAAAGGAACCCCCTTCATCATGGTGACGGCCGAAGGACAGAAGGAGAACGTCATCGAGGCGGTGAAGGCGGGAGTCAGCAATTATATCGTTAAGCCGTTTACTCCGGAAACCTTTAATGAAAAGCTTGCTAAGGTGTTTGGTTGAGAAAACGTTGGGATCGTTGGGATTGTTGGGATCGTTTGGTTCGTTAGGATCGTTGGGATCGTTAGGTTCGTTGGGTTCGTTAGTGCTCTTACAGGTAGCAGGGATTTGCGGGGGAATGAAGACATGTCGGATCGCATAGAAGAAATCGGGAACCGCTTGGATGCAATCGCCCTTGATGTGGTGACGCTGGAAGCAGGCGACATCCCAGCTCTGGGAAAACTTATGAACGGGCTGGAAGGGCTGGAAAAAGAGGCGGGCGATCTGGAAGACTCCCGGTTCATGGAACTGGTGCAAGCGACCCGGCAATACCTGGAGAGAATGATCCTGGGCGAGGTTACGGACCTTGGTCCCCTGGAAGAGGCGGTCACCGCTTTGCAGGCGTTTCAAAGGGACCTCATTAACAATGAAGAGCCTAAAGGGGGTTCGGAGGGAGTGCTCAAAAGACTTGGTGGAAGCGTGGATGCAGGCCCGGAGGAGGCGGCCGCGCCCATTGCGGATGTGGATGCCGAAACGGAAGAGATGGGGGATGCTCGAGTCCGGGATAATGCTCCTGAGACCGATCCCGTTGTAAACGCGCGTGATCTTTCGGACGAGGATCGTCAGATCCTTCAGGATTTCATTGCGGAGTCCAGGGATAACCTGGACACCATAGAAGTCAACCTGATCAATCTCGAGCAGGACCCCGGAGACCTGGAGACCCTCAATTCCATCTTCCGGCCCTTTCACACCATAAAGGGCGTAAGCGGTTTTCTCAGCCTCAGGGACATAAACAAGATGTCCCACAGCGCGGAAAATCTTCTGGACAAGGCCAGGAACGGGGAGCTCAAGATGGGCGAGGCCATAATCGACCTGGTGCTGGAGTCCGTGGACACCCTCAAAAGGATGATTCAAGGGGTTCAGGACGGGCTTGATAATGACGGTCCCTTGGGTTCAACGGTGGATATGGGCCCCCTGCTCGAGAAAATCGATCAGGTGAACCGGGAACAGGAGGAATGGGGTGACGGCCGCGTGGGTGAGATCCTACTTCGAAAGGGCGCAATCTCCAAGGAGGACCTTGAAAACGGGCTGGCAAAGCAAAAGATCATACCCGGTCGAAAGATCGGTGAGATCCTTATTGAGGAGAAAAAAGCCGAATCCAAGGACGTCATATCCGCAATAAGGGATCAGAAGCGTCTGGGCAGGGGTCATGCGGACTTGCAGGTGAAGGTGGACACGGACAAACTGGACAACATGGTGGACCTGACGGGCGAGCTGGTCATCGCCCAGTCCATGCTCAGGCAGAATCCCTATATTACGGCCTCCAACGACCAGAAGCTTTACCACAACCTTGGACAGCTCAACCAGATCACCACCGGGCTCCAGCGCATAGCCATGTCCATGCGCATGGTGCCCATCAAGAGCACCTTTCAGAAGATGGTGCGCCTTGTGCGCGACCTGGCAAAGAACTCCGGAAAAGAGGTGGGCCTGGAGATGTCCGGAGAGGACACGGAGATCGACCGCAACGTGGTGGACGAACTCTACGAGCCCATGGTCCACATGATCCGAAACGCAGTGGACCACGGCCTGGAATCCCCGGACCAAAGGGAGGCGTCGGGCAAGGGACGACGCGGCATGATTCGGTTGAGTGCGTTTCACCGCGGCGGAAACATCGTCATCGAGATCCGGGATGACGGTCGTGGATTGAACCGCGAGGCCATCCTCCAAAAGGCCGTTTCAAGGGGTTTGATCCCGGAGGATCACAAGCTCACGGAAACCGAGATCAACAACCTCATTTTTCATCCCGGTTTTTCCACCGCCAAGGAAATCACCGACATATCCGGACGGGGCGTGGGCATGGACGTGGTCAAGAAGTCCATTGAAAAACTGCGTGGGCGCGTTGAGATCAATACCCGCCCGGGACTGGGTTCCACCTTTGTGATCAGCCTGCCCCTGACCCTGGCAATCATCGAGGGGATGCTGGTCCGTGTCGGCACGGAGCGGTACATAATCCCCGCTCTTGCCATCCTGGAATCGTTCAGGCCTTCAAGGAAACAGTACTCCACCGTGGAGGGCAAAGGAGAACTCATCCGGACCCGCGGCAGCCTGGTTCCTCTTGTCCGGCTGCACGGGATTTTCGGGATCCAGTGTGACTTTGAAGTGCCCTGGGAGGGTCTTGTGGTGGCGGTGGAACACGAGGACAAGAAGATGTGTCTCCTTCTGGATGAGCTTCTGGGTAAAGAGGAAGTGGTGATCAAGAGCCTGGGCGGAGGGCTCAGGAACCTGAAGGGCATTGCCGGCGGGGCCATCCTGGGGGACGGGCGGGTCGGCCTGATCCTGGACATGTCCGGCATTTTTGAAGTGGCTCAAGGAAACGGGCGATCATTCATTTGAGTTGCAGCAGCCCTGTTCGAACTTACTTGTGGATTGACCTTGTGAAAATGGGATGGGCGCCGTGAATATCATCGTGGGTGTAGCCGATATGAAGGTCAGTAACGATCCGGCGGGTATGCTCGTTACATACTCCCTCGGATCCTGCATCGGGGTCGCGGTGTATGACCCGGTGGTTCATGTGGCGGGCATGCTTCATTATATGCTTCCGGACTCCTCTCTGGATCCGGCAAAGGCCGGGATAAAGCCTTACATGTTCGCCGATACGGGCATTGCACCCCTTTTCAAGGCGGCCTACGGCCTGGGCGCAAAGAAGCAAAGAATGCGGATCATCGTTGCAGGCGGGGCCCAGATTCTTGACCAGCAGGGGTTTTTCAATATCGGCAAGCGGAACCACATGGCCCTTAAGAAGATCTTCTGGAAGAACAAGGTCATGGTGGATTACGAGGACGTGGGCGGGAATGTGAATCGCACCATCAAGCTGGCCGTCAAAGACGGGGCCTGCCTGCTGAAGGTCTCCGGCAAAGGGGAGTTTCAGGTATGAAAAAGGACATCAAGGCAATTATTGCCGGGATAGAGGCCTTAATACCCATCCCCCGGGTGGCCAATAAGGTCATGTCCATCGTGAAAGACCCCCAGAGCTCCATGGGCATGCTGTCGGATATCATTCAATACGACCAGGCCCTCACCGCAAACCTGCTCAAAGCCGCCAACTCCGCCTACTTCGGACTCAGCAAGAAGGTGGAGTCCCTTCACCAGGCCGTTGTGTATCTGGGCCTGGCCAGGGTGGCGGATCTGGTGCTCCTTGGTGCGGGCAGCGCCAACTATTCCCAGCCCCAGGAAGGCTATGACCTGGATCATGGTGATTTGTGGCGGTATTCCGTGTCCTCGGCCCTGATTACCAGGGACCTGGCGGAGAAGCGGGGAGTTGATGACCCGCACGTCCTGTTTACCGCGGCCCTGCTCAAGGATATCGGCAAGGTGGTTCTCAGCCAGCATGTGGCTGAGTCGTTTGAAAAGATAAGCTTTCTAGTGTCGCAGCACGGGTTCAGTTTCAGGGAGGCTGAAAAGGCGGTGCTGGGTATAGACCACGCAGAGCTGGGGGGCATGATAGCTGAACGCTGGCAATTCAGCGAAAAAATGGTGGATATAATCCGCAACCATCATTTGCCCTTGGATGCCGTGTATAAAGAGGAGGCGGCCTTCGTATACGTGGCCGACACGCTCTGCATGACCATGGGGGTCGGTGTGGGGTCGGACGGGCTGGCCTACCGGTTCCACAAGGAAGTGCTGGAGGGCCTGGGTTTTACCGACCTCCAATACCAGGAGATCATAGCCGGATTCGGCGAGAAGATGTCCCAGGTGGAAGAGCTCATCAATGCGACCTGAGAAAGCATAGAGGTTGAAGACATGGCCTACAATATCCTGATCGTGGACGATTCAATGCCCATGAGGGCCGTAATCAAGAAGACCATCAAGGTGTCCGGCTTCAATGTGGGTGAGATCTTTGAGGCCTCCAACGGCAGGGAGGCCCTGGACGTCTTGAGGCGGGAGTGGATGGACCTGGTGCTTTCGGACTACAACATGCCCGAGATGAACGGCCTGGAGCTGCTGGAGGAGATGAAAAAGGACGAAGTCCTGCAATCCGTACCCGTGGTAATGGTCACCACCGAAGGGAGCCGTGAACGTATTGAACTGTTCACGAAAATGGGCGTTGTGGATTACATCAAGAAGCCTTTTACGCCCGAGGAGGTCCGTTCAAGACTCAACCGAATTATGGGGGATGATGAAGATGCAAAGGGACCTGTTGATGAAGACGATGAAGACCTCGATTTCTGAGGTCCTGGAAAAGATGTTTTTTCTGCCACTGGACTTCTCCGACGCCGAAGGCTCGGCCGAGCTCGGAAAAGGCCCTGGGGATCAAGATCTGATTGCAGTCAGGTTGGCTTACAGCGGTCCCTTTTCCGGGTATTTCGTGCTGCTGATTCCCAGGAACCTGGGCAGGGAGCTGACTGCGGACTTCATGGGGATCGACCAGAAGACGGTCCCGCCGGAGCACGTGGACCAGACCGCCAAGGAGATCCTGAACATGATAGCGGGAACCACCTTCAGTTCACTGGACGAGGAGGCGGTTTTCCAGCTGGGGATCCCGGAGGCCCTTTCAGGCGAGGGGGCCGGGGGAAAAGCTGCAAGCGGCCAAAAAGAGCTCTTCCTGGCGGTGGACACCCTCAAGGGCCCCATGGGCCTGTTGCTGGTGGAAACATAATAGCCGGCGCCCATCCGTAAGGCTTTTCGGGATGGATTCGAGCAGGAGCAGGATTAAGAGCAGGAGCAGGATTAAGAGCAAGATCAAGAGCAAGAGCTGGAAAAACTATAAGAGATTCCGGATGGAGATGAGGTTTTGGAGTGGAGCTTCGGAGGCGTATGCAGAACTCATGAACACCAGCATCAGCGTATTGGTGGTGGACGACTCGGCCATAGTGCGAAAGGTCCTCTCAGAGGAACTCTCCCGTGAGCGCGGCATAGAAGTGGTGGGCACCGCCCCCGACCCCTATGTTGCACGGGACAAGATAGTCCGTCTCAAGCCCGACGTGATAACCCTGGACATTGAAATGCCTCGGATGGACGGGCTCACCTTTCTCAAGAAACTCATGAAGTATTACCCGCTTCCGGTCATCATTGTGAGTTCTCTCACCAAAAAGGGCGGCAAACTGGCCATGGAGGCCTTGTCCCTGGGTGCTCTGGAGGTGATCAGCAAGCCCTCGGCCGCATATTCGGTGGGCGACATGAGCGTTCAACTGGCGGACAAGATCCGGGCTGTTGCACACGTCAATATAAAGGCCAAATTGGAGTCGGCAAGGAATAACGCGCAGGTTCCTGAAAAGCCTGTGGCTCCCGGGGCCTTAACCGCCACCACCAACAAGATCCTTGCCATAGGGGCCTCCACAGGCGGCACCGAGGCCATCAAGACTGTTCTCATGGGCATGCCCCCCAACTCGCCGGGAACCATCGTGGTCCAGCACATGCCCGCCAAGTTTACGACATCGTTTGCAGAACGGCTGGACTCCCTCTGCGCCATAAGGGTCAAAGAGGCCCGGGACGGAGATTCAGTGCTGAACGGCCAGGCCCTCATCGCCCCGGGCAACTTTCATATGCTTTTGCGACGAAGCGGGGCCCGTTACTATGTGCAGGTCAAGAACGGTCCCATGGTCCACCATCAGAGGCCATCCGTGGACGTATTGTTCAAGTCGGCGGCCGACTACGCAGGCGGAAACGCAGTAGGGGTCATTCTCACGGGCATGGGCGCCGACGGTGCGGACGGGCTTCTCCAAATGCGGCAGGCGGGCGCTCGCACCATTGCTCAGGATGAGCGAACCTGCGTGGTTTTCGGCATGCCCAAGGAGGCCATTAAGCGTGAGGCGGCGGAGAAGGTTGTTCCCCTAAAGGATGTGGCGCAAGCGGCCCTTCGGATGCTGGAAGAATAGCGGGAACGCTCTGCCGGGCCCCGGAAAAGTTTTCCTCCTTCCATCGTTAAAACCAGCTCGTTCAATCATCAACCAGAGCCACGGGCCCATTGTGATCCTGTGGTCAAATTTCTGTGTGATTTGAAGGCTTTAAATCATAGGTCTTCATGGGCCGGGCTGACCGGCGTTCAAGTCGGGCCCGTCTGGCAATCATCTTGCATGGGTAACAGGCAGAGCCGGGCACCCTTTCATATCCCGGAAAAAATAACCATTTCTGGATGTAGACCAGAGAGAACAAAAGCAGTAAACATAAATCCGGAGACGGCAAAATGAAGATAACCGACATACAGCATGGGCAGGTTCCGGGTTCAACAACCGGAAAACCAAGCGCCAACGGGGCTGAAGAGGGGCAATTTCAGAAGATCATGGAGCAGGTGTCCGGAAAGGATGTCGGGAAAGGGGCTTCGGCTGAAGGCCCGGTCCATATGCCGGTTCCGGGAGGGGTGCAGCTCATCCCCGGGCTGGACAAAACCGGTGCGGTGGATTCAAGAGAGCCCGGGAACATGCTTCTGGGGGATATCCGTGAAACACTGGACATGATCGACCGTTATGCGGAGGGCCTCGGCAATATGTCCATGCCCGCATCCGATATGAGGCCCCTGGTGGAGCACCTGGAAGCAAGGCTTGCGGGCCTCCGAGAATTGGAGGCCTCCCCGGAACTCCCCGACAAGCTAAGGAGCATTGTCTCTGATCTGGTTATCACCATTGGGACGGAAACAGCCAGGTTCGGCCGGGGGGATTACGATTAGGATCGGTTTACGGGGATGAAAGGGTCAAGGTGAT
>CAYPSZ010000228.1:0-40201 GCA_964413125.1 uncultured Desulfobacterales bacterium | reverse complement strand
ACCAGGAGCAAACCAGGCGTGGCCTGAAATCTTTCTATTCCCCGAAAACCGCTGAAAGGGCCTCTTCGCTGATACGTTTCCAAAGGTCCTCGCCGCCGAAGCTCTCAATGTAGACCTTCATCTTGGGCTCGGTTCCCGAGGGTCTGATTGCGAACCATGAGCCGTCCTCCAGAATGACCTTTATTCCCCCAACGGACGCACCGTTACCCGGAGCACTGGTCAGTACAGACCGCACGGCCTTTCCCGCTACGTGCGTACAACTGAATGCCTCCGGGGTAAGTGCGGCCAGCAAAGCCTTCTTTTCTTCCGTGATGGGGCCGTCAGAGCGCCTGTAGAAAGGATCGCCGTATTCGGCGGTCAATGTCTCTCTGTAGATTTCGGACGGAGTCCGCCCGGTTTTCGCAAGGATCTCGGCCGCTAAAAACGACATGGAGAAACCGTCCTTGTCGGTACACCACGCGGAACCGTCTCGTCGCAGGAAAGAGGCGCCGGCGCTCTCCTCCCCTCCGAAGGCGAGCCTGCCCTTAAGGAGGCCCTCCACATACCACTTGAATCCAACCGGGACCTCATAGACCTTACGGCCCAGTCCTTCCACCACATGGTCGATCATGGAACTGCTTACCAGGGTCTTCCCGGCCTGCAGGATGGAACTCCACTCCGGCCTATTCTGAAAAAGATACCAGAGGGCCACTGAAAGGTAGTGGTTGGGGTTCATGAGGCCATTGACGTCCACGATCCCATGACGATCAACATCCGGATCGTTCCCCCATGCTATGTCAAATCGTTCCTTGAGGGCTATAAGGCCGGCCATGGCATAGGGCGACGAGCAGTCCATACGGATCAGGCCGTCCGCATCCAGAGGCATGAATCCGAAGGACGGGTCCACCTGATCGTTTACCACCTCAAGGTTAAGACCATAGGTTTCCGCGATGGGTCCCCAGAATCCAACTGATGCACCTCCCATCGGATCAACCCCTAGCCGAAGGCCGGCGCCTTTAATGGCATCCATGTCCACAACCTTTCCTAGAACCCGGACAAACGGCGTCACGAAATCCCTCTCCGAAGTGGTGCCTTCGCCCCTGGCACGGGGATACGTGATCCGCTTGATGCCTTTACCTTTATCCTTGATGATTCCATTGGCCCGGTCCTGGACCCGGCGCGTCACATCAACGTCCGCCGGCCCGCCGTGAGGAGGATTGTACTTGAATCCCCCATCACGAGGAGGATTGTGGGAAGGGGTGATTACCACCCCGTCGGCAAAGCCGGACGAACGTGCCTTGTTGTGCTCCAGAATAAGAAAAGAGATCACGGGTGTGGGCGTATACTCATTCCTTTCGTGTATGACGACCTCCACTCCGTTCCCGGCAAACACCTCCAGGGCCGTGCGAAAGGCAGGCTCGGACAGCGCATGGGTATCGAACCCCATGAAGAGAGGGCCGGTTATGCCTTGACTGCCGCGGTAATCACATATGGCCTGAGCAGTAGACGCGATGTGGAGTTCGTTGAACGTACCGTCCAGCGAGGATCCCCTGTGGCCGGACGTGCCAAAGGAAACAGGCCCTTCAGCCTCATCCGTGTAGTAAGAGGAAACAAGTCCGGACAAGTTGATCCGCATTGACGCAGGGGCTTTTCTCCCCGCCAGTTCATGAAGTCCCATGCCTGAAGTCTCCTTTCTTTTCACACCGGCGCTGAATGGGCCCTCGGGCCCGCATGGTAAAATTGAACAGACACCGAATAAAACCGGTTGTCGGTTCGCCGGGATATGTTATGCTCTTAAGCCTAAATCATCGGGCTTAGGAGTTGCCAAACCAATCCCATGGATCGAATCATTTACATTCTTGCAGCCATCGCTCTATCTTCGCTCATGTACCTGGGCCTTCTGGTCATCCTCAGACGTGAGGAAACCCGCCGGTACATCGTAGACCACAGCGCCCTTCACCCAAACGCCATCTGTATCTGGCGGGTCCTGATCGGCCTTTTCGGCATGTTGCTGTATTTTGTGCTGGGGCAAATTTTCTGGGGGATCCTCCTTTTTACCATCTCGGCCTTCCTGGACGGCGTGGACGGCCTCGTTGCCCGCCGCTGTGATCTTGTAACCCGGTTCGGCGAAGAAATCGACCCGCTTTGTGATAAACTCACCTATCTGCCGCCCATGGGCTTTTTCGCCTACCAGGGAATGATCCCGGTCTCAGCCTTTTGGATCCTGGCTGCAATCGAGTTTTTCGGTCAGTTCATAGTGCGTTACATACTGAAGCGCTTTACCCCCTTTTCGGTGCAGGCCAACAATTTCGGTAAAATCAAGGCCGTTCTGCTCTTCGCACTCATTATCTACTTGGCCATCCTGGACGACCCGCTGAGCATTCCGGATTTCACCACGCAGCTTCTTTACCTGGGAATCAGCATGTCATTGGCCTCCATCCTGTTCAAGGCCATTCCAAACCGATTCTACGCGGACATCCTCTCCATTCTCAACCTGTTTTGCGGCATCCTGGGAATCATACTAGTCCTTAACGGCAACCACGTCCTGGCTGCGCTGTCCATTCTAGCCGGCCAGGTCTTCGACCTCTTTGACGGGCGAATGGCGGAAAAGCACGGCGGAACCAGATACGGGCCCTGGCTCGACGACATCGCGGACCTGGTGAGCTTCGGCGCCTGCCCGGCCCTGCTCATGATGACGCTTGGTTCTTTCAGGCTGCACGCCCTTATTCTGGGTTCTTTGTACTTTTTCGCGGTGGCCTTTCGTTTGTGGCGGTTCCTGCTCAGGGACAAGCATGATCACGACATTCCAAAAGGAGCTTTCAACGGGCTTCCCAGCCCTGCAGGCGCACTTGTGGCCTTGGGCACCATCTTGTTCTGGAAGGATCTCTGGATCTCATGGCTCATCATCTTCCTGACATCCTTTCTCCTGGTGAGCCACATCCGATTTGTCCATTTCGGCCGTGTCATTTTGCCCCTTATACCCAGAAGCGTTGTGATCCTTCTCGGGGTCCTCGTGCTCCTAATCGCAGCATACCTCATCAAGGTACGCAATCCACAGTTACTCGGAGGAACTCTCCTGGGCCTTTTCCTGCTCTACGGAGTCATCGGTAATTATCGTGTTCTGGGCCGTTTCATCCGAGCCGGGCCGCGCAGGTATTAATGCACGCATCGTTTTAAACCGGAGTACCGATCCAACTATTGCATGTGGTATGGATCAACGTCCAAAAGGACCTTCGCAGACGTCCCGCGCGTCAGACGATGTATCAGATCCTCAACCCGCCCCAGAAAGCGGTGGAGTGTTTCCACACGCTTGCCCTTGATCAGGATCTGCCGGCGGTACCGGCCCTTGATGCGGGCGATGGGCGCCTCAACCGGGCCCAGGATCCGGATTCCGCTCTCTTCATTCCCCGGGCTCTGCCGGATCTCCTCCATCCCCCGCCCCAGCCTTCTCGCGACCACTTCGGCAGCCTCGCAACTCGTAGCCTGGATCAGCAGCCTGACCAGATGGGAAAAAGGGGGATAGCCCAACTGGGAACGAAGTTCAGCCTCTTGCCGGTAGAACGACTCATAATCATAAAGCCCGGCCGTCGATACGGCGTAGTGTCCCGGGGCGTAGCTCTGGACGAGAACCCTTCCAGGCAGCTTTCCCCGGCCCGCCCTGCCTGCGACCTGGCACAAGAGCTGAAATGTACGTTCCGCCGCACGAAAATCCGGAAATCCCAAAGACGCATCCGCGGCTATGACTCCCACCAGGGTCACTTTTGGAAAGTCGTATCCTTTTGTGATCATCTGGGTGCCCACCAGAATATCAATCTCGCCTGCACCGAACCGCTTAAGAAGCCTGGAAGCCTCACCCTTCCTCCGCGTGGAGTCCCGGTCCATACGGTCGATTTCAGCCTCGGGAAGCAGCCGGCGCAGTTCGTTTTCCAGTCGTTCGGTACCAAAACCCAGGGCTCGAATTTTGCCCTTTCCACACGCCCGGCAATGTTCTTCGGGCCGCATGCGGAATCCGCAGTAATGGCAGGCGAGCGTGTCGTCTCTTAAGTGGTGGACCAGGGTCAGATCGCAGTTGGGGCAGCGGACGGCCTCTCCGCAGCGCCTGCACAAGCAGACGCGGTGAAAACCACGGCGGTTAAGAAACAGAAGGGTCTGGTTTCCCCGAGCCAGATTTTTTTCAACGGCTTCCAGCATGGCCTGGCTAAGCACCCCTCCGCCCGACCCCCCATCTTGCTCGGCTTGCTTCATATCCACCAGCTCCACAACGGGCATGGGGCGGCTTTCAATGCGCCGGGGCATACCGAGCATGATGTACTTGCCCGTGAGGGCGTTGTAATAGGATTGGATGGAGGGAGTACCGGAACCCAGGAGGACCACCGCGTTTTCAACTTTGCCTCTTACCACGGCTGCATCCCTTGCGTGGTACCGGGGAGATTCCTCCTGCTTGTAGGAAAAATCGTGTTCCTCATCCACCACGATCAGACCGGGGTTACTAAGAGGAGCGAAAAGGGCTGACCGAGCCCCTATAACCACATCCACATCTCCTCGAGCGATTCGAACCCACTGTTCCCGGCGCTCTGCTTTACTCAACTCGCTGTGGTAGAGGGCGACCCGATCCCCGAGACGGGAATGGAAGAGGTCCTGCATGTATACCGACAGGGATATCTCCGGCACCAGGACAAGTGCCTGCCTTCCGAGCGCGATGGCTGCGAGCGCAGCCCTGTAATAGACCTCTGTCTTTCCGCTCCCTGTAACCCCATGCAGCAGGCAGGAGGCGAACTCCCCTTTTTCAAGGAGTGCCTGGATCCTTTTTAATGCCAGATCCTGTTGCGTAAAGAGTGCAACCGGTTCAGCGGATGAAAAAATCTCACAACCAACCGTGTTCTTGAGTACGGGCACATCGCAGGTCATGAGAACTCCCTTCCGCACCCACTTTTGCACAAGGTATGAACCGTTGGAGTATTTTCCCCTGATCTCACTCAGCGGTAAGCCGCCGGCACAAAACACTTCCCTTAGAAATGATGACTCATTGCGGGCCCTGGCGGGCTCCGAACGCCTTTCCAGCAGGGATTCAAAGTCAACTCCTTCCAAGGGGCGCACAAACCTCTTTACCCGGGAACCCTTAGGGTCCTTGCGCGATGGCCTGTCCTCAATGGAAACCAGCCCCTTGTGTTCCAGCTTTCGGATGTCCTGCAATGGGAAAGGTGAACGCCTGCCGGGGTTGGCCCCGATCCAAGCCATCAAGCGATGCTCCGTGGAAGAGGAAGGCAGTTCGCCCAAGAGGGATCGGCCCCGTCCTGTCAAACGCGCCGAGAAATATGGCCGGGATCTTCCCCCGCCTGGAACGACTGAATGGATCAAAAGGCCGATCGGGTGCCTATAGTAATCGGCCACCCACAACAGGAAAGGAACCATGCCTGCTTGAAAAAAGACGGAGTCGTCCTCAACTTCCAGTACCGGGCGAAGAGGCTGGTGGGGATCAATGGGCTCTTGACCGAGGACATACCCGGTCGCTTTTCTGCGCCCGAAAGGCACGGTGACACGATATCCCACCATGTCCAAGCCCGTATGCGAATCAGGAACGGAATATGAAAAGGTCTCTTTGACGGGCAGGGTCACCGCCACCCTAAGGCATGTTTCCTCAGTTCGCTCACTCAATGGATTGCAGCCGCAAGAGGCGGTTTCCCGCCTGGAAGGATCACTAGTTTTTGTACTTTTCTTCAAGCGCCTTGATCGCTTTTTCCAGGCGATCGCTCTCCCCTGACGGAACCGTTTCACCCTCTCCGGCCCGCTCTAAAGTTGGAAAACCGCCTGGAAAGGGTTCATTGAGCCTCACGTCCAAGACCGTATAAGAGCCCGCCTCACCGTTTGTATAGCGATATATGATCTCGTGAGGAAACCATCCTTCGCCCAGAAGCCGGTAATCCTGAAAACGTATTTCCATGCCCGTTCGTTCGTCACCGCGGTGCGAGTCGAATCTGAGCAGGAGAGGTATGAACCGGGCCTTCTCCAGCAGCATCACAGGGGACCCGGGCATCTCCCGGCCGAGTCGATATGCGACGGTATTACCGACACGCGTGTATGCCGACCTACTAAGATCCACTCCTTGCCGTGTGAGAAAACGCTCACTAAGATAAGCCTTTCCACAGAACAGCTCCAGAAACCAGGCACCGGGGCCGTCATACTCATCTCCAACAGCACCTTCACGATTACGGACCGCATGGTCCGCCGGCGAACGAAACCACACGTCAACCGTCACAGGCTCCCTGCCGGCCGCTTCCTCCCCGGGACGATGTGCCCAGGTTACCCCCACCGTTTCGAAACCCACCACGTTATCCGCCATGAATTCAAGCAGTTGTTCAGGAGGCAACACGTACCCGCGCGCGGCTCGCGGAAAGAGAACATGTGATGCAACAATCAAACACACCAGGATCCACAGGATCCCCAAAGCCCTCCCAGCGGCACGACCCATCATTCATACTCCCCCATCTGTGAACCCATGGCATCATGTGCCCGGGCCATTAGTTCGTCCAGGTTCTTTTTGCTGTAACCGGTAAGAGAAATGGGTTTACCAACGGTCAAGGAGATCCTCCCGGGCCGAATTCTGAGGCTTCCCTTGGGCGCCACCCGATTGCTTCCCTCGATGGTTACAGGCACCAGTTCGCATCCCGACTTCAAGGCAAGCAGGAAACCGCCTCGCTTAAAAGGCTGCAGGCGTCCGTCTTCGCTCCTGGTTCCCTCCGGAAAAACCACCACTGAGGCGCCGGCATTGATCCGCTCGGCCGCCTCGTTCATGCTCTGAACGGCCTTGCGTGGATTGGACCGGTCAATGGCTATGTAACGGGCCCGTCTCATGGTGAACCCAAGCACGGGAATCCGCATCAACTCCTCTTTTAACAAGAACTTAAAGTCAACCGGAAGATACGCAAGAACCGCAAAAATATCAAAGAAACTCTGGTGGTTCGTCAGATAGATCCTGGGTACCCCGGCATCCAGATTTTCAAGGCCCTGCACATCCACCCTCACTCCACAAACCCTCACGATGATCCGTGCCCAGGGGACCGCTATCAGGCGGTGGATCATGCCCCCTGTCCGATCAAAAAGCATAAGGGGCAGTGCCAGGGAGCAGAATATCAGGGTGTGAAGCCCGATGAATCCGTTGAGCAGAATGGCTCGTATCATGGGAGAGTCGACTCCTTTACCTGGGTTTGGTAGCCCTGTTCCAGAAACTCCGCTACGGGCCGCAACGGCAGATTGATTTCCGTGATCAGCATATCCTGTTCCCGGAACACCTCTATGCGCCCTCCGTGGCGGTGAACAATAACCTTGGAAAGCGGCAAATCCGGAACGCTCTCGCCCGGGTCCTGCTCCAGGTGGGGAAAGAAAAACTGCTTCAGGTCGTCCTCGGATACCCGTATCCCATGGAAGCCAAGCCGTATGCTCACATGATCCCTTTCAGCCTTTGTATTCACCTTCAAGGTGTCGCCTTCGGGCATGGATACGATTGCGTGCTTGATCAGGCTTTCCATGGCCTGGTTGAGGCGGTCCTCATCACCGTGAATCAAGGGAAGGGGTTCCAGGACCTCATGGATGCGCACTTTCTTGGAAGCCGCCAGATCCTCCATCCCGGAGATACATAACCGCAGGATCTGATTCACGTCCACATCCGTTATGTGGAGATCAACGCGCCTGATGGAGGTGAGGAGTATGCCGAGGAAGGTCTCCATGCGGGCCACCTCATGTACTATTATGTCCGCCATTTTTCGATTACGGTCGTTATCGGGCAAAGAATCCCGCAGCCTCCGCGCAAATCCCCCTGCCGACGAGAGAGGGTTTCGAATCTCATGGGCCATCCGCGCTGAAATTTCGCCCAAGAGCCTGATCTCCTCGGTTCGGAGCAATCGCTCCTGAAGTTGCTTGAGTCCAGTAATATCCATCATGATGCCGTCGATCCACTGAACCCGACCATGGTCATCCACCGCCGGAATGGCATGGTCCAGGAACAACAGAGCTCGACCTTCCTTGTCCCGAACCACCCTCTCGATTCTGCACTCCCCTCCTTTAGAAAAGCAGGTCTCAAATAGTTCACGGAAAGCATCTTCATCCTCGCCAAGGATCTTTTCAAACCAAAAGTGCCTGTCTCCCACCGCCTCTTCTATGTCGTATCCAAGGGCTTCCGTAAGGTAGGAGTTGATGAACTCCGTGGTTCCGTCCTCCAAGAGCCGATAAACCAGGAGAGGGACATTTTCCACCAGAGTCCGGAACTTTTCCTCCGACGCCACTAGATCGGCCGTCCTTTCCTGTACGCGCTTCTCTAGATACTTGGCATGTTCCTCAATCTGCATCCTTCGCTCCATGAGGGCAGCCAGCATTCGATTGAGAGCGTTGGTAAGAATTCCTATCTCATCTCCGGGACCGGGGTCCAGATAACTGTCTCTCTTTTCCTCAGCTATCTCCTGCGCTCCCTCAACTATGGTTCTTATGGGCCGGATGAACAGGATTGCCACCAGATACGTCAGTAAAAACGATACTGCTATGCCCAAAACACCAACAGTAATCATTAGATCCCGGGTCCGGGCCAGGCGCTGCCGGATGGCCGAACGATCCGTGCTGATCTCTATTACTGCGGCCGGATCACCGTTGTAATCGAAAACCGGACTCTGAAGGATTGCGCGGTCCCGAAGTCCGGGCGGCGCAACCAGAATCGACGGCTGATCTCGGTGGGCCATGGTCGGCTGAGGTTCGAAAAAAATCTTTCCGGGATCTTTCCCGGAAACCGATGCTATGAGCTGGAATGAGCCTTCCGTTATGGAGTAAAGGGCCAGATCGATACCCCAGCGCTGGTGAAGCCCTTTAAGAAACGTCTCGCTGAATGAGTGGCCGATCTCCAAAGTCCCCAAGATCTCCGCCCCTCGGAACACAGGGACAACACCACGAATGCCGAGGCCCGTCTCTCCGGTCTCCAGTCCCCATACTGCTTGTCGCTGATCCAGTGAATCACGAATCGTTCCCCTGTAGGTATGGAGCACGTCCCCGTAGCGGGTAGGAAGATTAAGGCGCAAAAAAGAGATCCCCGGCGGGATGTGGAAATGGAACTGAGAGATGTCATAATCCGTCTTCAGACGAACATATGTGACCGCCAAGTGTTTGTTCAGGCCTATTCGATCCCGGCCGGCCAGCATACGCTGGACATCGCCGTCCTCGGCGAGCACCGAGGCCAGGGCTATGGCCTGCTTTCCCTTGTGTTCCAGCTCATTTTGAAAATTGCGATGGTGCAAAAGAAGCGTTTCCTTTTCCTCCTGTTTGATGAGCCGCTGCTGTGAAGTGAGTCCTATAACGGTCAGGGTGGTGGTTCCGGAAAACGCAAAAAACAGAAACGGAATAAGGAGCTTCCACTTAAGGCTCATGCCCTGCATTTTCCGGATGATTCTCTCAAACATGTCCACACCCCGTGTCTCCGATTAAGGCTTATCTTTGAAATCAGTTCCCAAGATGGCCTCCCGCTTTCACCTCTTAACGGGTCTGCATTCAAACTCCGGCCATGACATCGGGCATTAGGGGCATATCCCTCAGGATGCGCTTCTTCCTGTCAAGCACCCTTGGGCCTGGATTGACGGGCGACCAAAGATGAGGACCGGGCAAAATAGCAGCAAGCAGGGCCGCCTGGGAAGGAGTCACGCGGTGGGCCCCGACTCCGAAATAGGCCCTGCATGCCGCCTCCGCACCCATGATCCCGGCTCCCCAATCCACCGTGTTCAGGTACACCTCCAGGATACGCCGTTTGTCCCAGAAGAGTTCAATCAAAATCGTGTAATATGCCTCCAGGGCCTTTCTCGGCAGTGTCCGGTCCGGCCAGAGAAAAACCGTCCTTGCAGTCTGCATGGTGATGGTGCTTGCCCCCCTCGTGATCCGTCCGGTCCGAACCGCATCTCTCAAGGCGCCCTCCATTTCCACAAAATCAAATCCCCGATGAGACATGAACCTTTGATCTTCACCTGCCATCACAGCTCTATGAAGGTGGGGCGAGATCTCTTCCAGATCGCGCCACTCGTAAGTTGATCGTTTATAACCACTTGAAAAGAATTTGTTCTTGGCCATGTGCCAGGCCATGTTGGCGGTAAAGGGCGGATTGATGTACCTGAGCAACAGGACTTCCAGGGCGGTCAAGGCGACAGACAGAAGGACAACCCAGGCCAAAACTTTAAAGAATGTTCGGGACAGGGCGACCCGCCGTCCACTTTTTCCGGAGCGGCCCATCAAGACACCTCGTCTTTGCGGCCGGCCAAATTTCAATGGCGCTTTTATGATCCTTACATCATACGATCAGCAAAATGCCTGTTGGCTTTCCTCAATACATCTTCTGCATTTGATCCGTGATGACCCGCAAGGCCGGCCAGGTCGAAAAGCATGTCTCCGAGCGTCTCCTCCAACACTTCACGATCGGCTGCAACAAGGGCGGCCTTCAGATGCTCCAAATCCTTTTCTATATGGTTGAGGTGATCACGGGGACTCCCATCCGGTTTAGAAGCGGTTGCAGCCCTCCGGTGGAGACGGTGGGCCCTGAGGAGTGCGGGCAGCCCGTCCGGCACGGCGGATAAGTCATTGCCCCCGGTTTTTTCACCGCATTTCTCCTCGCGCTTGATTCTTGCCCAGTTTTCCGCAACCTCCTCAGGGGTTTCCGCCTGCGCGGAACCGAACACATGAGGATGTCGTCGAATCATCTTCTCAGTGACCCCTTCCACTACATCGGCCAGGTCGAAAGTCCTTTTCTCTTCTGCAAGCCGGGCAAGGAAAACGATTTGAAACAGTAAATCACCAAGTTCACCGCATATTTCATGCCAAAGACCTCTTTCAACAGCATCCAGAACCTCGTATGCCTCTTCCAGCAAGTACATCCTAATTGTGTCTTCGGTCTGTTGGGCGTCCCATGGGCAACCGCCGGGCCCTCTAAGCCGTGAAACAAGATCCGCCAAACGGATTATAGCCTCCCCAAGCCTATGATTGTTCATCTTTTTTAGGCGTTCCTTCCGTCTTTTTCCGTGTTTTCGGCCCGGAGGATCCATGACGGTCTGATAACCGGTCTTTAAGCCCCTCGATACGCTCCGGCGCCAGCAAGCTCTTTAATACTTGGAACGAAGCGGTCACAGCAGGCGCCAGCCGCGACTTTGCAACCAAAGAGGTTTCTGGAACAAGATAAACCGTTATAATTACTATTCCAAGATAAGATATTACTACACCTTTGATGACAGCCAAAGCAGCTCCCAAGGTCCGGTCAAGCCAGCCCAGAAGCGTCTTCTTGAAAAGAACCTTGAGCCCCCATCCCAAAAGGTTGCACAGGACAAGGACCCCCAAAAATATGACGGCGAAACCCACGACCGGAAGAAAGGAAAACGCGGGCAGATGCGGCTTCAAGAATGTCGTCACTTGATTCATATACCGGATTCCAAGCCAGATACCCAGCAGAATTCCGGCAAGGGAGGCCACTTCCGCAACAAACCCCCGCATGACCCCCCTGACTATCAGGAAGACCATCAAAACAATAATAATGACATCCAGTATGTTCATGTCGTGGTTCTACCAGGCCCCCAAGGATTCGTCAAGGTGAATGTCCTGTGCTGTCCGGGCCCAACATGCCGGGAATAGTAGGGTTTTTGGTGTTGGGTCTTTTGGCTTGGAGATACGATGAGCGCCCGGCGGAGTCTCACTTTCATCCTCTTTGCAGTTGTAGGCCTGTTTCTTCTGTGTTAGACCCTTGTATGGTTGCGGAATTTTGGCGGACAATAATTTAAGTCACGAGAGGAGTTCCCTATGCACACTAACGGAGAAGCAATGGTCCTTGCATCATTCATAGCTGACACACACGCCCTGGGGGCACACTGGATATACGACACCGGTAAAATCGAAGATACATTCGGTCGTTTGGAATCACTTCAAAAACCTCTTCCCTCATCATTTCACCCCAACAGGGATAAGGGTGAGTTTACGCATTATGGTGATCAGACATTGGTTCTGCTTCGCTCGGTGGCTGAAAGGGATGGATTTCACCTGGATGATTTCTGGCACAAATTGCTGGATTTATTTGAATCCTACGACGGATATTTTGATGAGGCCACAAAGGCCACTCTGCGAAACGCACGAAACGGGGTCGGTCCCGATGAAGCAGGGTCGTATTCGGACGATCTCGCCGGCGCCTCTCGCATCGCCCCCCTCGTCTTCCGGTACGCTGAAGACAGGGATGCTCTTCTCGAGGCGGTCAGCACCCAGACCAGAATGACTCATAAAAACCCCATAGTGGTCCAAGCCGGACTCTTTTTTGCACGCACGGTCCTTTCTGTTTTCCAGGGGGCCTCTCCATCCGCCGCCATGGAGCAAAACCTCCCGGTCTTCGAGTCTACACCCATAGCCTTGTGGGTTCGCGAGGGGATTAATTCCAGGGATTCAGACACCAGGGAAACAATCCGCCGCTTCGGTCAAAGCTGTCACACAGAGCAAGCCTTCCCGTCCGTGGTGCACATAATCGCCCGCTACGAGGACGACTTTAAGGAAGCCCTGATCCAGTCGGTCATGGCCGGCGGGGACAGCGCCGGCAGAAACCTCATTGTTGGAATGGTCCTGGGGGCCTACCTGGGTATGGACGCGATCCCCGGCGATTGGTTGAGCGATATGAAACAGCTAATTTACATTAAGGATAAAATTAAAATTATATCTTCAAAATCCAAATAAATAAACAGATAAGTCAAACCTTGATTGCCGGACCAGTTATGCTGAATGAACATGAAAAGCTGCAACTCATTATGAGAATCGGACTGGATATCAACGAAGTCAAAGATATCGATCTTCTACTCGAGCGGATATTGACCAGCGTTCGTACGGTATTCAACGCCGATGCCGGCTCCATCTACCTGAAGTCCGGCGACACACTGGAGTTCAGCTACACCCAGAACGACACCCTCCGGCGGCGGCTGAGCCCGGGTCGGAAACTGCTCTACAGCACCTTCACAATGCCGATTAATGACCACTCCATCGCCGGTTACGTAGCCAACCACAACCTAACCCTCAATATCCCGGACGTTTACAAGTTGGACGAATCCACTCCTTACTCTTTTGATCCCTCCTTCGATGACCTCACCGACTATCGAACCTGCTCCACGCTCACCGTCCCCATGACCAACCAGCGAGGAGACGTTCTTGGGGTCATGCAGATAATCAACGCCATGGATGACAATGGCGAGCCTATCCCGTTTTCAGTATCCGACGAGGCCCTCATCCGGCATTTTGCCATTAGTGCGGCCCTGGCCCTGGAAAGGGCGCGCATTACCCGGGACATAATCCTGCGAATGATCAGCATGGCCGAACTCAGGGATCCAAAGGAAACCGGAGCCCATGTCAACCGCGTCGGGGCCTATGCTGTTGAGATATATGAAGAGTGGGCGGGGCATCAGGGAATAGGGGCGGAGGATGTGGCTCTCAACAAGGATGTCCTGCGTATGGCAGCCATGCTCCATGACGTCGGAAAAGTGGCCATCAGTGACCTGATCCTGAAAAAGCCTGAACGCCTCAACATGGATGAATACGAGATCATGAAGAGCCACACCTACCTGGGTGCGCGTCTGTTCAAGGCCATCAACTCGGATTTTGACGAGGTGGCAGCCCGGGTGGCCTTGAACCACCATGAAAAATGGGACGGCACAGGCTACCCGGGACACATGGATCCCTTTACGGAGAAACCTATTGACGGATTTGTAACGGCCTCCGGGCTTCCGCGACCCAAAAGAAGAGATGAAATTCCACTTTTCGGACGCATTGTTGCTGTTGCTGACGTGTACGACGCACTTTGCTCAAGGCGCTCCTACAAGGAGCCATGGGACGAAGAACGTATACTGGATGAAATGCGCAGGTGCTCCGGAACCCACTTCGACCCCCGGATAGTGGAGGCCTTCTTCAGTTGTTTTGATGTCCTCAAATCTATTGCAGAGCGCTATCCGGACGAGGCCTGAGTAACGGCGAGGAAAGGAGGCACGCTTGCACCACCCGGTGATTCAACTTCAAGACGTGAGTTTCTCATATGACGGGGTGCCGGTCCTGGAGGATGTGAACCTTACAGTGACGGATGGGGATTTTGTTTCCATAGTGGGGCCTAACGGCGGAGGCAAGACCACTCTTCTTAAGATCATTCTGGGCCTGGTCAGGCCTTCACGGGGAAACGTCAGGGTGTTCGGGCTGCCTCCGGTCAAGGCCAGATCACGGATCGGATACATGGCTCAGCAAAGCACGTTTGACTTTCTGTTCCCGGTGAATGTCCTGGATGTGGTCCTTATGGGACGCCTGGGTCATGGCGCCGGCCTCGGGTTTTATAGCCGCGAGGACCGGAGAGCCGCTCTTCAGGCACTGGACCGCATGGAGATGGAACCGCTTCAAAACAGACCTTTCAGCCGCTTATCCGGGGGACAGCGCCAAAGGGTCCTTCTTGCAAGAGCACTGGCCTCGGAACCCGAACTTCTTCTGTTGGATGAACCCACGGCAAACGTGGACGCCGCCATAGAGACGGAGCTCTTCGAGATCCTTGACATGTTGAACCGGCACATGACCATCATGCTGGTGACCCATGACCTGGGCTTTGTTTCAGCCTACGTACGAAGTGTGATCTGCGTCAACCGCCGCCTGGCGGTTCATCCCACGAGCTCCATCACCGGCGAGATGATCCACGAACTTTACGGGGGCAACGTTCAGATGGTGCGGCATGATCATCGGTGCAGCGAGGAGGGTCACTCTTGGCGGACTTCCTCATAGATCTCCAGCGGCACTCCTTTCTTCAACATGCAGTAATCATAGGCATTCTTGCTGCCATACCATGTGGTGTAATCGGCACCTACGTGGTCACCAGGCGTATCACATACATCGCAGGAGCCATCGCCCACAGTGTGCTGGCCGGGCTGGGCGCCGCCAGATACTGCCAGGTGGTTTTTCAATGGTCCTGGCTGCATCCACTTTACGGTGCAGTGGCCGCCTCCGTGGTGGCCGCCCTGATAATCGGCCTGGTAAGCCTCTTCGCACGCCAGAGGGAGGACACTGTAATCGGGGCCGTGTGGGCGATAGGCATGGCCGTGGGGATCCTTTTCATTTCACGAACACCCGGCTACAACGAAGATCTCATGAGCTACCTCTTTGGAAACATCCTAATGGTGTCTGCCGAAGATCTCCGCCTCATACTGGGGCTGGACATCTTGATAATGGCCTTCTCCGTATTGTTTTACAACAAGCTGTTGGCGGTCTGTTTTGATGAAGAGTTTGCAAGAGTCAGGGGAATCCGGGTTCAGGTGTACTACCTCCTTCTCCTCTGCCTGACGGCGCTCACCGTGGTGCTGCTGGTTACCGTGGTGGGTGTGGTAATGGTCATTGCTCTCCTCACCCTGCCGGTTGCCGTGTCCGGCCACTTCTCCAGCAGGCTGTGGGTCACCATGGTACTCTCGGCGGCGTTCACCGTTTTCTTCACCCTGGCCGGGCTGGCCCTGGCATATGGACCGGATCTTCCCGCCGGCGCCACCACCATTGTGCTGGCAGGAGGCATATACCTGGTTGTGGCGGCAGCGGACGCCTTTCGGTCCTGGAAAGGCTGAATACCGGCCGTATGTCTCAGCACATATGCCTTTCGGGTTCTTCTTGTGATTCGTTGTAATATTTATGGAAGTGCCTAACGAGACATGAGTGGAGCTAAATCCATAATGATCATTGGACCCGGGAGCGACGTGGGTAAATCCATAGTTTGCTTGTGACTGACAAATTCTGTCAGGCATATTTTTTTGATCAACCCTACTATCATAGAAACAATCTCTTTTAGCAATGGAAGCTTGGTATTATAATTGGAGCAAGAGCAAGAGCAAGATTAAGAGCACGAAGAAGTATCAATTCATTTGCGTCTCCCCAGCATGCGCCTGCACTCGTCCAGGTAAAAGCGTATATCCGGGTTATCCCTGAATCGGCTCAATATTTCCATGGCCTCTTCAAATCCGCCCTGATTCATGAGAAGGATGCCGAAGCAAAGCCCAAGGGACATGTCATCAGGAAAAAGCCGCAATCCCTCACGCAGATTTTTCTCGGCAGAAGCCGCATCTCCCGACTCCTGATCAAGCATTCCAAGGCCCAAAAAGGCCCTGGGATTCGGATGGAAACCCAAGGCCCTGGAATACAGCCGCCGAGCCAGGGACGCCTTTCCCGTAACAGCCTCCACCCGACTGTAATCCCCCCGGTGGAAGGTCATACCCAGGCGGGAGAGAAAATCCGCGTGCAAGGGATGAAGATCCTCCATATCTTCCAACTCTATTGAGTCCGCCGTTCTGGAGAGCGTGACATGGAAACCATGCCTCAATGTACGCCCGTATTCCTTTACCTGCTCCGTGGTGAGCTCCGGGTCGGTCAGGCAGTAAGGCATGTCTTCCGTCCGTTCCAGCCAGACTTCATCGGACTGCCCGGTGCTTTGCAGGAACTCGCGGGCCAGGGCGGTGCCCGGGAACAGGGTAAGCATGTAAAAGATGGCTGCCAGAGGTCTTATCTGCTCAATCAAGTCCAGGGTGGCCTGGATAGTCTCAGGCGTCTCCCCGGGTGATCCGTAGATGAAATAGGCCCGCGGCAAAATCCCGAATCTGCTGGTGAGGGAGAAGGCCCGCCGAATTTCACCCTCATTCAGGGGCTTTCCAAGGCGCTTTCGTATTGAGGCCGCCCCGCTCTCAACGCCGTAGCTGATCTGAATGCAGCCGGCTTTTCTCATCCAGTACAGGATATCCTCGTCCACCCGGTCGACTCTGGATATGGCCTGCCATGTAATCGGGAGCCTCCTTTCAATAATGCCCCGGCAGATTTCCTCCACCTTGGATGAATCCAGAGTGAAGGTATCATCCGAGATGAAGAAATGACCCACTCCTCGGGCGGAGAGCATCTCCAGCTCCTCCAGAAAATATTCCACCGAGTGGGACCTGACCTGGCCGGGCCAGAACCCGGGGGAACCGCAAAAGGTGCACCGCCCGGGACAGCCCCTGGAGAGCAGCAGATGCCGGTAAGTAAAATTCCTCGCCGGGTGAGGCAGGACGTCAAGGTCGGGGATGGGCTCCCGCGAGCCGGTCCTTACGGGTCGTTCGCCGTCGCGGAAAGCGAGCCCCGGTATCCCGGGAATGGAAGACCGGTCGCCGCTGTCCAAGGCCCTGGCCAGCTCCAGCAGGGTATATTCACCCTCTCCCAGAACTATGTAGTCTATCTCCGGGAAATGGCGGAGTAGCAGCTCCCAGAGGAAGGTCGCCCCCACCCCTCCGAACACGATCGGGGCCTTGGGGTGGGCTGCCTTGGCTATCTTTGTGATTTCCATCGCCCCCCAGCGGTTCCCATGCAGAACAGTAAAACCGATAAGATCGGGCCGTACCGCATCGAAAACTCTCCGGATTTCCTTGGAGCGTCCCCTGAATCCGTGAAGATCCATCACTTCCACCTCAATTCCTTCCGACTGGAGAAAGGCGGCCAAGTAGTAGAGGCCCTGGGGGATGACGTCCATGTCTTCCTGGTCAAGCCTCTGATCCAGGAAATATGGGTAAATTAGAAGGGTTTTCACGGCGATGCCTTAAGATGATCCAGCGCCTCCTGATGTTCCGGAGGCTCATGACGAAGGGTGCGGCGCAAAATTCCACCTCTCGAGCATGACTCAGATGACTGAGCAACTCCTATATCAGCAATTCAGCCATGTCAATCGTGATGGAGCTGTAGGGTTATTCTTGACGGGGTTCACGCTTCCTTTAAGTTGTATGGCCGCGCTGAATCGGAGATTGTAGTTTCTCTATGGGATTAAAGAGTTGACACTCATTTGCCGCAAAAATACAGTCAACGCTGGATAGTGAAAAAATACTCGCCGACAACCCGGGCCAAACCTGGATTACACTGATGACTTCCCAGCCGCTGTGGCGAGGAAGTAGTATCCCCGAAGCCTCGGCCTAAAAGGAAATTAAGAAAAAGAAGGCATATTTGGAATACACACGAAAAATTGAGCTTGCCGATCCAGCCGGCGCAAAAGGGGAAGAACAGAGCCTAAATTGTATTGTATGCGGTGCTTTAAATGTCAGGCCTTTTTCAATCATCGACAATGTATGCTACATCCGTTGCGCTATTTGCCATGCCACCTTTCTAAAACCCGAGCATAGACTGCCGATCGAAGAGGAGCATAGGCGCTATAGATTGCATCAAAATCATCCTTTTGATCAAAACTATCGCAGGTTCTTGTCAAAGCTTGCTGATCCATTATTGCAACGGCTGTCTGAGCACTCAATAGGCCTGGACTATGGATGCGGCCCGGGCCCCGCCCTTGCTTTCATGTTTCAGGAAGCAGGGCATCATATGAGATTGTTCGATCCGCTTTTTTTCCCCGATCCCGAACCACTCGAACACCTCTACGATTTCATCACCTGCACCGAAACAATAGAGCATTTCCATAAGCCGGCACAGGAGTTCGCCCATTTCGACCGAATGTTGCGACCCGGGGGATGGCTGGGGCTTATGACATGCTTCCAGACCCGCGACGACCTCTTCAAGCATTGGCACTATCGTCGCGACCCTACCCATGTTGTGTTTTACCGTGCCGCGACACTTCGCTACATCGCCCGCCAATTCGGTTGGGAATGTGAAATACCAATCAAAGATGTTGCTTTGATGAGGAAACCTTAGCGTGAACTGTGGCGGAGGCGGCCAGGAGAGGAATTGACCTCTATGGAAGCCCCAGACCATTGTCTTGAAAATCTTCAATGGACCAGCATGGAGGGTCAGGCGAGTCGGATGAAAGAGGCCAGGGCCACCCTTGTGGAATGGGGGATATGAAACCAAAGGTTTTCTTAAGGGTCGGATGAATAAAGCTGAGCCTATGGGCCAACAGAGCGATGCGCCCGTGGGGCAGGCTCAATGGGGCCCCATAGTTTACATCACCCCATATGGGGCAACCTGCGGCCGCCAACTGGGCGCGTATCTGATGGCGCCTGCCGGTCTCAAGATGAACTTCCAGCAGGCTCAGGCCGCCCTGCGTTTCAACGAGGCTATAAGAAAGCGCCGCCACCCGGGTTACGTCCAGTTCACTGTCCCCCGGACGACTGTACCTTCCCCGGCGCGCCAGTTGGTTCACCAGGCGACCCGTCGACCGCTTCGGCCTACCCTGAACCACGGCCAGATATGTTTTCCGCACGGAGCCGGCCCGAAACTGTTCGCTTAAACGGGACGCAGCCTTGGACGTGCGCGCCAGCACCAGCACTCCCGCCACCGGTGCGTCCAGTCGATGTACCATGCCGGCAAAGACCCTTCCAGGCTTGGAATAGCGTTCCTTGAGCCAGGCCTTGGCCATATCCACAAGGTTCAGCCTGTGCCTGCTGTCGGGTTGCATTACAAGGCCCGCCGGTTTATATAGTACCAGCAGATGGTTGTCTTCATGAAAGACCGGCCAGCGCGGGTGAAAGAACGCCAACGGTGCTCACCTCCTAAGAACCAAGGTCCATATGCCGACCACCTTCTTCATTCTTATTCCCCTGGCGGGCCGGGCTCTCAGACACCGGTTCCCTTATTACATGGGCATCTTCAAAATCGGAGGTGTCATTCTTGAGTGCGAATCCGGCCTGAACAAATCAAGGTTTCTGTCGCTTGATAAACAGGGAAAATCCGGCTCCCATGAGCGATATGCCTCCTGCCACAAGGAAAGGAATGGTGAACGAGCCGCTGGTGTCCGCCAGATATCCGCCGATAGCCGGCCCCAGGGCCTGACCTGTGCCGAAGAATATGGTCACAAAACCGAGGCCCGCCGGCGCGAGCCTAGGCCCCACCAGATCCCCTGCCGTAGCAGCCATGATGGTGGGTATGCTCCAGGCGGTGAGACCGAACAGGATTGCAGAGAGGTAAAATCCTAACGGAATCTTGACCAGGGCATAGACCATGTAGGAAAGGGCCAGAACAAGGTAGGCAAAGGCCGCGCCCTTTCCCCTCCCCAGACGATCTGAGATACCGCCCCATATTATTCCGCAAAATACACTCAGACCGCCCACCAACGCCCACAGCCCCCCTGCCCACTCCTGGGAGAGCCCCATCTCGTTGACCAGATAGGCGGCGAAAAAGACCATGTAGATGATGTAGGAAAGGCCGTAGAAGAAGTAGGTGACTCCCAGGTACCAGACAGCCCCTTTCTTATAGACCAGGCCCCAGTCCAGTGTCGATACGGACGTACCGCTTGGACCAGGCCCGTCGGACTTCTCTTCACCCACCTGCTGAAGCCCCTTTTCCTCGGGCCGGCTTCTGACAAAGAGGAAAACCACTGCGGCAATCACCAGGACCGCCCCTCCCAGGTAGTACCAGGCATATCTCCAACCCTCATTGCCGTAGGACGCCAGGATGGGAGGAACCAGCAGGCCTGAAATGAGGGTCCCGGCGCCGATCCCGCCTGAAACGATTCCGGTTGCAAAACCACGATGTTTCATGGCGAACCATGCGGACCCGAGAGCCATGGCAGGCACATAGGATGCGCCGTTTCCAAGGCCGGTCAAGAGCCTCATGCTAAATGCAAAACCGAACGACTGCGCCAGGCCTGTCAGGATCAAGGTCACCCCCATGACAAAAAGAGCGAATGTTATGACGATTCTGGTTCCGAACCTGGAGGCCAGAAACCCCCCTATTATGGCCATTGTGAGGTATCCTATGAAATTGCCGGTGCCCAGAAGCCCTAGTTGAGTGTAGTCAAAGGCAAGCCCGTCTTTCATGGCCGGAAGGATTATTGTGTAGGCCATGCGTCCGAAACCGTGGGCGGCGATGGTGGTAAGCATTCCCATGAAAACGACGATCCAGCCATAATGGAGTTTTGACTCGCTCATGATAACCCCCTTCTAACGGTGCTTTGTTCGTACAGGGACGGCGTTCCGGAACCGGGTTGTGAAAACCGTTCCAGGCTGCGTTTCAAATTCGGGCCTACAGCCACTCAGGGCAAGTTCAAGGGATGTGAAAAGCCTTGTCAATTCAGTTTCCATATAACATATTCAACCGCTTATGGAAGCTCTTTTTCCGGAAAGCACGGCCCCGAAACGCAGGAATCCCTGTTCAATTCCCGATTGACACTCAAACGGCTGCTCACTTATGCTGCCATGGAAAAAACGCCGCACACCGGCAACAAAGAAGGAGATCACATCCCATGATTCAAGAGATCGCCTCCCGGAAAATGGATGTTGACAGCTTTATCGAAGAGAAAATCAGCTTCATCCAAGAGACGGTGGGGGACGGAACGGCAATCAACGCCCTTTCAGGCGGAGTGGACTCCTCCACCGTAACCATGCTGGGCCACAAAGCCCTTGGAGGACGTCTTAAGACCGTATTCATAGACAACGGCCTCATGCGGGAGGGAGAACCCGAACAGGTGGCCGGGTTCTTTAGAAGACTGGGTGTGCCCGTGGAAGTCGTGGATGCACGTGAAGCTTTTTTTTCCGCACTCTCAGGAATCACTGATCCTGAGGAAAAGCGGGAGGCGGTCACTCAGACCTTTTATCGAGATGTCTTCGGCCGCATAGTCCGTGAGAGCGGGGCTAATAACCTTCTTCAGGGAACCATCCTGACTGATGTGGATGAGACCGTGGCGGGAATAAAGAGGCAGCACAATGTCTTTGAGCAACTCGGGATCAACCCCCGGGAGGCCTTTGGCTACGGCATAATCGAGCCGCTGATCCAGCTTCGTAAGGACGGCGTTCGGAAGGTTGGCAAGGCCCTGGGACTGCCGAGCGAACTGTTCGAACGTATCCCTTTTCCCGGACCGGCCCTGGCGGCCCGCATCATCGGGGAGGCGACTTTGGAAAGGATTGAAACGGTCCGAAAGGCCACGATCGTTGTGGAGCGCCTGCTCAAGGCGACCAACGCCTTCCAGTACATGGCAATCCTGCACGACGACCGCGTAACCGGGATGCGAGACGGCAGGCGCGACTTCGGCATGCAGATCGAGGTGCGCTGCTGGGACAGCTTGGACGCCCGCACTGCAACGCCCACAAGGCTTTCCTTCGACGTCCTTGAAGAAATGGCCTCCTGTATCGTCCGGGAGGTCCCTGGTGTGGTGAGCGTAACCTACAACATCGGGACCAAACCGCCCTCCACCATTGAGGCGGTCTGATCATTTCATCTTACGCGACATGGTGACTTACTCTTGAAAGCCTGTCAGAAAAAAGTAGTTTGGGCGCCAGGCGGTCAAGACGGTGATGATTTTGATCCCGTATCGAGGTTGGTGGCGCAGGAGGCGGGGTTTTCACCGTCGTCTATTTTATACTTCTGCATGATACGCCACAAGGTAGTACGATTGATATCCAGGATCTTTGAGGCCTTCACCTTGCTCCCCCTGCACATCTTCAAGGTATTCAAAATGTGTTTTTTTTCCATCTGTGCCAAGGTAAGCTCGTCATCTCCGTCCCCCACCGAAGACATGGGAGCGTGTGCACTCTGAGGTGCCTGTCTAAGTTGAGGCGGAAGACTTTCAACCGAAATGATATCCCCGGTCTCCAGAAGCGAAGCCCTTTCGATCACATTTTCAAGTTCACGCACATTGCCGGGCCAATCATAATTTTCGAGCATTGTGAGGGCATCCTTGTTGATACCTCTCAGCGAATGGTTGTTCTCGTGCCTGAGCTTTTCCAGAAAATGCCGGGCGAGCAGTGCGATATCACCGCCTCTTTCCCTCAAAGGGGGCAGGTTCAGTGTAATCACATTAATGCGGTAATACAGGTCTTCTCTAAATCTTCCCTGCTGCATCATCTCTTCAAGGTCTTTGTTGGTGGCCGCGATGATCCTGACATCCACTCTTTTTCTATCTGTTGAACCAACCGGTTGGATTTCGCCGTGTTCCAGAACCCTGAGGAGTACCTGCTGGAGCCCCGGGCCAACATCGCCTATCTCATCAAGAAAGATGGACCCGCGGTCTGCGACTTCAAAAATCCCACGCTTATCTTTCAGCGCACCAGTGAAGGCCCCCTTGACGTGGCCGAATAATTCGCTTTCCAGCAAATTCTCATTGACAGCGCCGCAATTGACCGGAAGAAAGACCCTGTCGGCCCTTATGCTGTTATAATGAACAGCACGAGCAACGAGTTCCTTTCCCGTGCCTGTCTCCCCATTTATGAGAATGGTCGCCCTTGAATCCTTGATTTTGTTAATGGTTTTATAAAGATCAATCATCTTTTCACTATTACCGATAATATTCTTAAATCTATATTTTTGTGACAATTGACTCTGCAACAGTTCATTTTTTATTATAAGATCGCGTTTTTCAAATACCTTTCTAACTACGAGCCTGATTTCTTCAAGATTGAAAGGTTTGCTTATATAATCCTCTGCTCCCTGCTTCATAGCCTCTACCGCGGAATCAATAGTTGCGTATGCGGTTATGACAATAAAAGCAGTCTGCGGTCTAAATTCCCGAATGGCCTTCAAGACCTCAATGCCGTCTATGCCCGGCAATTTAAGGTCGGATATGACAAGGTCGTAGTACCCCTCTTTGAATAACCTCATTGCTTCTTCTCCGGAAGCGGCTGTCTCGACAAAATAACCTTCTCTGGACATGATCTGCCCAAGAGCCT
Source organism: uncultured Desulfobacterales bacterium (assembly GCA_964413125.1). GTDB lineage: Bacteria > Desulfobacterota > DSM-4660 > Desulfatiglandales > HGW-15 > JAIPEI01. The sequence continues at coordinate 16,619 of CAYPSZ010000228.1, read as the reverse complement.
CTCGCATTCTATTATCATCTTCAATAATAAGAACTTTTGAATCAGTCATTTATTGTCCTTTTGTAATTTACAGTTAGATTAAGCCATAATGCAAAAAACAATTTGACTATTGCGCCACCGGCAGTTCAATAGTAAACGTCGTTCCCTTAGGACTATTTTCCTGTCCGGTGGAAGAAATGACCTTAATTGTACCACCCAGACGTCGAATCATCTCATAGCTTACAAAAAGCCCCAAACCGGTTCCCTCGCCATGTTTCTTGGTGGAGAAGAAGGGGTCAAAGACCTTTTTGATTGATTGCTCAGATATCCCGGGGCCGGTATCTGAAATATCAATTCTTACCTTTTTCAACACATCAGAATATCTTGTTTTTATTTTTAATATACCGCCTTGAGGCATAACATCACATGCATTTGCAAAAATATTTGTTATTACTTCCTGTATAATGCTGGGTTCGCCTTTTACTAGTGGTATATCTTGCTGTATTTCTTTTACAATTTCAATTTTCTTGGAAGAACAGTGAGGATAGGCGATTGCGATCAGCTTATCAATAATATCGTTTACGCCGGCCGTGTTTTCGCTCCCATGGGAGTGCCGTGAAAACTCGAGAAGGTTTCTTACAATATTGCTGCCATGCTTGATCTGTTCTTCCACAGTGGCAAGCTTTTGCAAACATTTCGAATCTTTTTCCCCGTTCATTTCTTCGGACACCATCTGAGTATACAAAAGCGCATTAGCAAGTGGCGTGTTTAGTTCATGTGCCAAACCGGCTGTCAAAAGCCCCAAGGCGGCGAGTTTTTCTTTTTGTATCACCTGAAACTCCAACTCCTTTTCACGGGCGTATGATTTCTCAATGAACTTGACTATTCTACCTGAAACCAGTAAAGCAACAGTAATAATCAGGCACGTCAATACTATGCCGACATAAATCATCTTTCTATTAAGAAGATTAATCTGACTAAGTGCCTCCTCCTTATCTTGCTCGGCTATTACGATCCATGAGCCGTCCATTATTTCACTATATGCATGCAATACTATTTCGCCTCTATAATCGACAAGCTCATAGATACCATGATTTGAGGATGGATCTATTTTCTCTTGAATTGGGACGCTGTCCTCCAGAATTTGGGCGCCGAGTCTTGATGATGTGATAAACCTCCCCTCCTTGTTTACCAGGTAGACCTCGCCGGTCATACCGATCTCTGTTTTTGAAAGCGAAATGTCAATTTTGCTGAAATCCACACAAGCGGCCAGAGTCCGCCTCACCCCCCCATCAGGGCTTATTACTGGAAGTGAAATCAAGATGGCCGGAACTCTCTTTTCGTTGCTGTGGGCAAGAAAGACATCGCTTATATACTCATGGCCAAGCCTGGCATTGCCAAACCAATCAAGATCAAATATTGCAATTTTAGAAGGAACGCATTCGCTGTCCGAATAAAGGACATCTCCTTTCTCATTTGTCACAATAAAACCCAGATAGACGTTGTACCTCTTTTTCATGAGCCTGAAATGCTCGGCAAGATGATCTTCTTCCATGTCGGGGTCCAACGAAAAAAGGCTTGACAACATCCTGATATCGCTCTGTCTTTCGGAAACAAACTCCATGATTATATAGGAGCTTTTATTCGACACGCTCAAAAGATGTGAGAACACTTTCTCTTTGATCATCTCAGATCCCTCTGTCTTTACTTTGTATCCAATAAAGGCGAGGGGAATTATGGAAAGAAATGCAAAAGATAAAACCAGCACAAACCTAAGTCTTCTTAGATTCATTTCATTCCACCTCAAGACATACGATTCGAATGGACCTGAGGAACAATATCACGCCCATTCCACGAGGTAAACCGGTTGGATTCACGTGAATTCATCCTGCACAGGGCGGTCCCTCACAAAAAACCGTGGCTTCTTTTTTTGGCCGCGCATCCTTGAGGCGCCTCAGTTGCAAAACGCAACATATGTTGCTTCCTGCATCACGCCTCATTGCGCCCCATTTTCCTTAAAAATAGTCTAATATACTGATTATTATGGTTATTTTCAAAAAAGCCGGCATGCGCTTAACGTGGTACGACTCTTGCGGGTCTTACCCGTATTGCATTTCTGAGAGGGTTTGCTCTTGTTATGTACAATATAAGGAGTAATTAATTGTATTAAAAAATTTATTTATGTAATTTAAAGGCTATAAAGGAGGCCTATAATGGATAAGGGCGATGTTTTCGGAAACTTGAAGGACTGGGGTCGGGTGCTCGATACCCTCGAGAGTCTGACAAACCAGAACCGCCTGGATGAATGCCAGGCCGGATTGATTAGGATATTGCGATATAAAGACAACTGGCGACTTCGAGAGGCGGTGCTGGAGTGCGTAGGCCGGGTTAAGAAACCCGGTCACGAACTCATGAGAGAAGTGATGGGCATCTTGGCCGACGAAGACACATACTATGACATGCGAATTCTGGCTGCCACGGCCTTGGGAGAACTCATTCGCAAAACTCCCTCGGACATCCAATCAGACTCCGGCGGATTTCAATGTAAAAAACTTATAAAATCACTCATTGAATCGCCACAGCCACCCATTTTTCACGAGGCACTCAGAAAATCCCTCAAGTCAATAGACAATTATGTTTAACTAACCTTATAGACTTAAATAAACTATACTTTATATAATTTAATGATATATAAGGAGATTATTATGATAATAGGAATCCCGAAAGAGATAATGACAAATGAAAGAAGAGTTGCCGCCATTCCTGAGACCGTCGAGAAGTTTATCAAGATGGGGTTTGAAGTGCTGGTCGAAAACTCTGCAGGAGAAGGCGTATATAGGTCCAATGAAGAATATGAAAAGGCGGGTGCGCGGATAGCGCCTAGCGGAGAGTCAGTTTTTTCTGAAGCGGATATAGTCCTGAAAGTCAAGGAACCTACGCTCAACCAGGCCACCGACACGCACGAAATGCAACACATTAAGGAGAACAGCACTCTGATAACTTTTCTTCATCCGGCCTCACCCGCTAATCACGACATGGTAAGAAGGCTTAGGGACAAGAATGTCACCTCCTTCACCATGGATGGTATTCCGCGCATATCAAGGGCTCAAAAGATGGACGCCCTGACTTCCATGAGCACTGTCACCGGTTATAAGGCCGTACTAATAGCCGCCAATCACCTGCCCAAATTCATTCCCATGATTGGCACCGCCATAGGCATGATCAAACCGGCTAATTTCCTGGTGATCGGTGCGGGAGTTGTGGGCCTGCAGGCCATCGCCACCGCCAAGAGGCTCGGCGGGGTCATCAAGGCCGTTGATATCAGGGATGCAGCAAGAATTGAAGCCGCAAGTCTCGGCGCCAAGATTGTAGGGCATGAAGTGCCTGAGGAAATGGCCCTCGGGGAAGGCGGCTACGCAAAATCCCTGCCTGAGGAAACCCTTGAAAAGGAAAGGCTGGCCCTGACACCCTTGGTCCATGAGGCCGACGTCGTTGTGCTGAGCGCACTCGTGCCTGGAGAAGTTGCGCCGACCCTGATAACCCAAGACATGGTCCAGGGAATGAAGCCGGGTTCGGTTGTCGTGGATGTCTCCGTTGATCAGGGAGGCAACTGCACCCTCACCAGGTCCGGATTCGAGGAATACCGGCATGGCGTACTCATATCGGGCATCAAGAATATTCCGGGTTCTTTGCCTGTGCACTCCACCTGGCTGTACGCCAACAACATGTATTACTACGTGGAAAACCTCTTCAAGAAAGGCCTGGACGGTTTTGACCTTGATGACGAAATCGTAAGCCATTCCCTTGTCACCCACAACGGCAAAATCTTGCACGCAGGGGCCTTGAAAGCCATGGAGGGCAAATAAAGACCGTTCGTTCGGAAAAAAGAGGAGACATAAGATGTCCGAGTTGTTCCTGATGCTGGCCGTATTCGTCGGCGCCTTTGTGATCGGTTATTTTCTTATCTCAAAGGTGCCCCCACTGCTCCACACCCCATTGATGTCCATGACCAATGCAATTTCAGCAATCACTATTCTGGGCGCCCTACTGCTTTTTGCCGTGGAGACCACTGCCCTTGAAAAACTCCTGGGTGCCGTGGCCATATCCACAGCCGTATTCAATGTCCTGGGCGGATTCGTTATCACCGACCGCATGTTGAGAATGTTCAAGAAGAAAGATAAGTCAGGAGCGGCAGGGCTATGAAGTGGATGCACCTTTTGTTTGACGCGGCCATTATTATTATTCTGATTATTGGAATCCGGCAATTCAGGGCCCCGCGTGGAGCCAGAATGGGGAACCTTACCGCCGCCTTCGCAATCCTGTGCGCTTTCCTTCTGGTGCTATTGAGGAACGACATCCTTTCGCCTGTAATTGTTCTCATAGCACTACTGATCGGATCTATCTTTGGATGGGCCGTGGCGGTAAGGGTCAACATGACACAGATACCTGCCATGGTGGCCTTTCAGCACGGCGCCGGAGGAATCGCGGCCTTTTTGGTCGCATTTGTGGAACTTACGGGCGGCGGCGTCCTGCTCGCCGCGGTAAACAGGGTATCGGGCCTCTTGGGCCTTGTAATCGGTTCCGCCACCTTCAGCGCCAGCATGGTGGCCAGTGGAAAGCTGGCAGGCAAACTCAAGCAGACACCCACAAGGCTCCAGGCCCACGGATGGATCCTCGCACTCAATCTCATGATAACAGCCGGGCTTTGCATTTGGGCCTGGGTTCCTCATGGCCCGTTCAACCCGGCCATACTTGTCAGCGTGATAATACTGTCCGCCCTGCTGGGTGTATTGTTTTCCATCCGTATCGGAGGGGCCGACATGCCTGTGCTGATCTCATTCCTGAACGCAACCGCAGGCCTGGCCGCGGCATTTTGCGGCATTGTCATTCAAAACCGACTGCTCATTGCCTGCGGCGCAACTGTGGCGGCCTCCGGATCAATCCTCACCCACGTGATGTGCGAGGCCATGAACAGAAATCTCTTCAAGGTCTTTGTGGGCATTCAGCAGAAGATCTCAACCGGGCCGGCAACCCCGGCAGCTTCTCGCCCGGCTCCCGATGAACCTTTTCCAGTTGAACCGGCTGACGAGGGGGTGTCGCAGCAAGACGAACCCAATGAGCGGGACAACATGTCACAGGCCGTCATAGCCGTGAGAAATGCCGACAAAATCATTATTATTCCAGGCTACGGCATGGCCCTGGCACAGGCCCAGTTCGCGGTCTGCGAGCTTGCCGCAAGGCTCGAGGACATGGGAAAGGAGGTCAGGTTCGCAGTCCATCCGGTGGCGGGAAGGATGCCCGGGCACATGAACGTCCTGCTCGCAGAGGCTGATGTTGATTATGACAAGCTGTTCGAGATGGACGAAATCAATCCGGAGTTCAAAGAGGCGGACCTGGCAATGGTTGTGGGAGCATGCGACGTGGTAAATCCTGCTGCAATTACCATTGAAGACACGCCCATCTCGGGCATGCCCATACTCATGGCCCATGAAGCTAAAAAGGTGCTTGTCTGCAACCTTGACGAGAAACCGGGTTACTCCGGTGTGGAAAACCCCCTATACGAAGAGGACAAGGCGATCCTGCTTTTCGGTGACGCCAAGGAGACAGTCGGCAGGCTCTTCAAGAGTTTATGAGAAGTTGTTATTTAACGACAACTTGGAAGAATACATACAGAATAAAAGGAAGTGAACTCTTTTCAACAGGCCTTTTAATCGAAAACAGGATAGTCCCCGGGCAAGTAGGCACGCTCACAAGGCCCTAGTCGATGCCCGAAGAGGATCGACCTGTCGGAATGATTCAGGAGTTGAAGCATCAGCTCATCCCCCCTGAGAAGCCCCAGTCCTCCGGATGCGGATGAGATCTCATCAAAACGAACCACCCGGTCGCGCCGTACCGTCGGTCCTGCAATCAGGAGAGGGACGGGGTCTCCGGAATGAATCACCCCGCCGCCACAAGGTGTGGAATGGTCCGCTGTGACTGCAACAATGAGGTCCTTGTGGGCCGTCATTGCATCAGCCAGCAAGGCAAAACCTCGGTCAAGGGACTCGATTACCGCTGCCTTGGCCTCGGGATCCCCTCGATGCGCTGCCTCGTCCGGGGCCTTGGTATGCACATGGACAAAATCATGGAGTTGATCCTCAAGGGCCGCGCAGATTCGCTTTTCCAAATCCACTCCAGGGTCTTCCCCGTCCTCAAAGCGGCTGAAGTCCATGCCCAATTCAGAGGCGATACCGCAGAACACCGCACCTGAAGCTATCATCAGGCCTCCCATGCCCCAGCGCTTGTAAAACGGTTCGGAAAAAATCCTGCGTCCACACCTCTGTGTTGCCAAAAAATTCAGGGGGGCAAGGCCCTTCTCTTCTCGAACTCTGTTTACAGGATGGGTCTTGAGTTTCCTGCGGCAGTCAACCAGATAAGCGTTGAGGGCCGCCGCGGTTCGTCCGGACTCATAAGGTTCGGGATTGGGTTCCAGAGGAACGACTCTGCCCATGGCCATACCCCTGGTCATGGGATCACAGTCCGACACAAAAGGGGAGACCGGACCGCTCATTGCCAGAATGCCTTCGTTTTTGCGGGTTCTGTGGAGATTGAAAGAGACTCCCCGGCATTGGAAGTGCTCAAGATCGCTGTAAAGGGCTTGAAGTTCCGATTCCTCGGCTCGAATGGTCTTCCAACCCTCAAGAAAACAGACAGGTTCTCCCTCACGGGCCGCTTCTGCATGAAAAAGGTGCGCCAGGCACAATACATCCCGATCCCCAAACGGCAGGTGGAACCCGGACGCTTCAAGGAGTCCACGGCCTGGGAAATCCTCAAGGCCGTAGCCCAAAAGAAGGTAGTGAGCGGTCTCGCTTGGAAGGCATCGCCCGGGAACCAAGGGGTGATAAAGGCCGCTGCACCCCAGGGAAGCCAGAGTGTCCAGGTTGGGTGAGTATGCCGCCTCCAGGGGAGTCCGGTGTCCAAGCGACCCATAGGAACGGTCTCCAAGGCCATCGAGCAGAACCAGAATGATCTTCAAAGGCCCTCTACCTCCATTTCAGGCCGTAGAGCCAGGGGACTGCTGGAAAGCCTTCTCCCATTTTTTCCCGTGCAGCAAATGAATCTAAGGCGTTACCGGTTAACCGCCGGCAAACCAAATCAATCGGCCGGTGCCAGTACTATCCGGTGATTCACCAGGGCGAAGCGCTTGACCCTGGCCCTGAGACGCTTCTCTTCCCCGAATATGCTCACCATCCGCACCTCGTCTCCCTGGTCTTCCAGGACATCCACGCTCTCCAGAATCAGTTCCTCGGTCCCGTTTTTTTCCATATAAACTGAGGCTTCACACATGTTTTTCCACCTCCTTAACGACCATGACAACCCTCTCCACAAGGTGAGGCAGCGGCTCGCCCTGTACACCCACCACGGTGATGTTTTCCTGGGTCAGAGGGATAAGTATCTTTGTTGCATTGCTTGTGCTTATGGCCTCGGCCATGGAAGGGGTCAATTCTCCCATCATGGAATTGGGCATGATCACGGCCAGTGGACCTATAATGGCCTCCACATCAGGAGAGGTCCGCATAATGGCGTTCTCACCAGTAGCACCCTTATTGGCCCCGGCCTTCATCATGCGGGAGGTTGCCACTGAATTGGTACCCAGCGCATAGATAATGAGCTCGTGACCGAAGACCTCCCTAAGGCGCTTGATAACGGCGGCGCCGATTCCGCCGCCCTGCCCGTCCACCACCATCAGGATCACGAAACAGCCCCCCTCATACGTATGTGCCCCATGAGCGGATCCATCAATCCATTTCCATCTCAGATTCGAGCTCCAGGAGCCGGGCCCTGAGGTCCTGCTTTTCCGCTTCTGTGAGTTCTTCCTGCTCGATCCTTCGCCTCAGTGCCAGAAGAACCATTTCCCGGCGGTACTCCATGCAGGTATATTGTCCGTTGGTCCCTGCCATGTACCCTTCACCCCGTCTCAAATGAAGAAGCCACAAAAAGCATCGCCCCTGTTTCTTGGGGCAAATGGCCTCCGCGGCTTGATTCATGCGCATGACACCTTGATTTTCCAAACAAATCCGGGCTTCGTACCCGATATTGATTAACCATACCGGGCGGCTTTCCCGCTTGTCAAGTCATTTCCCGGCCTGTTACAGGGGATGTCACAGGGCTTGCACTGCCGTTCATCATGACCTAGACTTAACCGCGCAGGCGGTCTTTATGGCCTTGTCTGCAACAAAGTGGGTTTTCTCCAATTCTCATCGCCTCTTTGCGGTAGGTTTGGTTCGGGAGGGAACAATGATAATTGTCACGGGCGGAGCCGGATTCATCGGAAGCGCCGTGGTCTGGCGTCTCAACCGGAAAGGTGAAAGCGACATACTTATCGTGGATCGCCTTGGCGAGACTGATAAGTGGAAGAACCTGGTCCCGCTGAGGTTCTTAGACTACCTGGACAAAGACTTATTCATAGAACGGATCGAGAAGGGTGACTTCGGCAGCCGCATAAGGGCAATCATTCACATGGGGGCCTGCTCTTCCACCACCGAAACCAACGCCGGATACCTCATGGAAAACAACTACCGCTATACCATGCGTCTTGGAGTCTGGCAGGAGCAGCACCCGAACTGCCGCTTCATTTATGCGTCGAGCGCCGCAACCTACGGCGACGGAACCAATGGATACAAAGACGACGAGACCTCGCTTAGATTCCAACGTCCCCTGAATATCTATGGATACTCCAAACACCTTTTCGACCTTTACGCCTATAGGCGCGGCTGGCTCCATCGAATTGCAGGGCTGAAATACTTTAACGTGTTCGGTCCTAACGAGGACCACAAAGGTGATATGCGAAGCGTCATCAACAAGGCGTACCCGGGCATCAGGGATTCCGGAAAAATCCGGCTTTTCCAGTCCTATCGGCCGGAATATGAAGACGGTGAACAGGTGCGGGACTTCATATATGTGAAAGACGCCGTGGAAATGACCCTCTTCTTTCTAGAGAACCGGCGCGCCAACGGCCTGTTCAACATTGGCACGGGCCGGCCCAGCTCCTGGAACCAACTGGCCCGTGCCATGTTCAAGGCCTTGGGCGAAGAACCTGCAATCGAGTACATCCCCATGCCGGAGGCTTTAAGAGACAAATACCAGTATTACACCTGCGCCGACACGGAGAAAATCAAAGCGGCCGGGTGCATGCACGAGTGCATGACCCTCGATGAGGCCGTGAGCGACTACATCGGCAACTATCTGAATACCGGGGCCCGTCTGGATCCGGACAGTCCCGCCTAACCCTCACTGCCTGACCGCTCAATCACGGCATCATGACGAAGCTGTTTTACGTAGCTCCGAACGGCTTCCTTGACCGCTTCACTCCCGAGGTACATGCGCAGCCTCTCCTGCACTTCCTCGAAGGGTATTGTACCTTCCGCCTTCCGGTCTTCGAGCTTGATTAGATGGTAACCGAATTGGGTTTGCACCACTTCGGACACCTCCCCCGGCTTCAAGGCAAAGGCTGCATCTTCAAAGGGCTTTGCCATCTTCCCTCGGGGAAAATACCCCAGGTCCCCTCCCTGATTCTTGCTGGGGCACTGCGAGTATTCCCCGGCGAGCTCGCCGAAATCCTTTCCGCCCTCCCCCTGCACGCGGATTTCCTCAAGCGTCTTGAGCGCGTCCTGTCGCGCCTCCTCACCGTCGTCGGGCTGAACCTGGATCAAGATGTGTCTCGCCCTGACCTGCTCAGGGCCGGCAAATGCCTCGGGACGACTGTCGTAGAAAAGCCGGGCCTCCTCCTTAGAGATTTCGCCGGTTTTTTCAAAGCGCATGTCGATAAGCTTCTGAACCGCAAGGCCGCCATGAAGCTCTTCCCTTATGGCCTTATCGGTAACGCCCATTTGCCCGAGGGCCGACTGAAAGGCGTCTTCGGAAGGAAACTGCCCCCGGATCTCGTCGAACCTTTCATCAACCTCCTCTTGGCTGACGGTAATCCCCTCTTTAACGCTCGCCTGGTAAAGCAGGGCACGGTCAATCAGTCCCTCGACGACCTGCTCCCTCATGCCCGCCAGATTCTCGGCGTTGAGGGACTGGCCGGAACGCATCATTCTCTGCTGGTACCCCCTCAACTCGCGATCCACCTGCCCTCTGGTGACCTTATCTCCGTTCACCACGGCCACCGTTTCATCAGATGAAGAGGATTCAACGGCTGCTTCGTCAGCCGGGGCAGAGCCCGGCAAGATAAAGAAACACAAAGCAGCCAGGACGATAATCATCCTGCTAGTCGTCTTACAAAACATGAATTACTCCTTTCATTGGGTGTTGCCTGTCTATTTGCAGGGCCATACTTATGGCACTCCTTCTTAACAGGGGCGAAGGTCTCATTCAAGCACAAACCTTTTTCCATTGATTCCTAAAGCAAATCTGGAGTAGACAAAGACCCTGAGTCGTCTTGACGGGGCGCAGGTTTACAATGAAAGGAGATCAGATTTCTTATGGCTTTTTCCAGAACTCATGATGTATTTTCAAAAATGCCCGAGGTTTTCAACCCCCATTCTGCAAAGGGACTGGATGCTGTCTTCCAGTTCCACATTCAAGGAGAGGACGGCGGAGCCTGGAATGTCACGGTGCAGGACGGTACCTGTTCGGTTGAACAGGGGACCCACAACAACCCCAGGGTAACCATCAGCATGTCCGCAGAAAACTGGCTTGCTCTTGTCAACCGCAGGCTCAATGCCGTCCAGGCCTTCATGACGGGCAAAATCAAAGTTAAAGGTGATCTCATGCTTGCCCAGAGGATTTACGACCTCTTTCCGTTCTGATTCATACAGGCATTGCATGGACGCTGGAACCTTTGAATGCCTCAAAGTGGCAACCCCTGAGACTTGAGAAATGAATATGACCGCCCCATTTACTCGTGACGAAGCTGAACCGATCCTGGATCAGAAGCGCAGGCAGCTCGGACGGGGCCTGTCCTATACGGAAAAGATCTTGTTTCTCCATCAGGCCGACCCTGAAAAAAACATGATCCCAGCACGGGGGCGCAGCCCGATCCGTTTATACCCGGACCGTGTCGCCATGCAGGATGCCACCGCCCAGATGGCCGTGCTTCAATTCATTTCAGCCGGCCGCCACAGGACCTGCGTGCCGGCGACCATACACTGCGACCACCTCCTGCGCGCCGTCAGAGGCGAGGAAGAGGATTTGAAAGAGGCCCTTTCCGAAAACCGGGACGTGTACGAGTTCCTGTCGAGCGCCGCAGCGCGGCTAGGCATAGGTTTCTGGGGTCCCGGCTCGGGCATCATTCACCAGGTCCTGCTGGAGAACCATGTTCTTCCCGGAGGCCTTATGATAGGCACGGACTCCCACACACCCAACGCAGGCGGGCTGGGTATGCTGGCCGTTGGTGTGGGCGGAGCTGATGCAGCCGAGGTCATGGCCGGGCTGCCTTGGGAGACCACCATGCCGCTCATTGTGGGCGTCCGGCTGACAGGCAGGCTCGCCGGATGGGCCTCGGCCAAAGATGTTATTCTGGAGATGCTCCGCCGCATCACTGTAAAAGGTGGCACCGGCAAGGTCTACGAGTACTTCGGAGATGGGGCGCGGAGCCTATCTGCCACACAGAAGGCCACCATCACCAATATGGGGGCGGAACTGGGAGCTACTTCCTCGGTATTCGTATACGACGATACCATGGACGCCTATATGCGTAGCGCGGGCCGGGCCGAAGACGCGGACCGCGTCAGGGCCCTGGCTGAGCTGCTCACTCAGGATCCTTCCTGCATGGAGGCCCCTCAAAGCGTATTCGATGAAATCATCGAACTGGATCTCTCTGATATAGAGCCGGCCCACGCCGGACCGTTCAGCCCGGACCGGGTGACGAGCACGCGGAATTTTCGGGAAACGGTGAAATCCGAGGGATGGCCTGAACAGGTCTCGGCCGTGCTTCTGGGGTCCTGCACAAACAGCTCCTACCAGGACCTTTGCGCCGCGGCCCAGGTGCTTGAGCAGGGAGCTGCCCACGGACTTAAGGCGGCAGTGCCATTCCTGCTGTCCCCCGGGTCACGCCAGGTGCATGAAACCATACGCCGTGACGGCATCCTTCAGGTGCTCCTGAATGCAGGCGCCACAGTGCTTACGGCCTCCTGCGGACCCTGCATAGGCCAGTGGGACCGGCGGGATGTCCCCAAGGGCGCGCCCAACTGCCTTTTCACCACCTTTAACCGCAACTTCCGGGGACGAAACGACGAAAACCCGGAAACCCGCGCTTTTCTCACGTCTCCAGCCCTGGCCGCAGCGCTGGCCCTAAGCGGGAATCCAGGATTCGATCCCGGAACGGAAGAGCTGTCAGGCTCGGACGGCGAGCTGTTCCAACTGCAACCCCCTGACCCGCCGCCACTGCCTCCCGGCGGTCTGGCCCGGGACAGGAAGGCCTATATCCCTCCTCCTGAGGACGGCCGTGCCGTCAAAGTCAGGATCCCTCAAAATTCGGAAAGGCTGGAGTTGCTCAAGCCCTTTCCGGCCTGGGATGGGCGCCCTTACAAGGATCTTCCCATACTTGTCAAAACCAGAGGCAAGACCACTACCGACCACATCTCCCCGGGAGGTCCCTGGCTGAGATACCGGGGCCACCTTACCAACATCTCGAAAAATCTTCTAAAGGGCGCGGTGAACGCCTTCACAGGTGAGACCGGACTGGGCACCAATGTCCTGACCGGCGATACCGGGGTACCTTTCAACGAACTGGCCGAAACCTATAGTGACCGGGCCGGCGGCTCGGTCATAGTGGGTGATGAGAACTACGGGGAGGGCTCCAGCCGGGAACATGCCGCCATGAGCCCGAGGTTTCTAGGGGTTATGGTGGTGGCAGCCCGCTCATTCGCCCGTATTCACGAAGCCAACCTGAAAAAGCAGGGTATCCTGCCTCTCACGTTCCAGGACCCGGCCCATTATGAACTAATACAGGAACATGATCGTCTCAGTTTTCCACTTTTGTCGGAGCTGGAGCCGGGAAAGCCGGTCATCGCAGATATCAGGCGGGCCCACGGAAAACGCTTTTTTATTCCCTTCCATCACACCTTGACCCGCGAGCAGATCGGGTGGCTTATGGCAGGTTCGGCGCTGAATACGGTCCGGTAGATTAACAGATCTTTGGCTTCAGGCCTTTTTGTCCAACAGATCCGCAAAAGGATTGTTGAACACCCCGGAGCCCGGCTCCGCTTTCTTTTGCCGAGCTCCCCTTTTCTTGGGAGGCCCGCTCCTATTCTTTGCCGACTTGAACGGCTCCCGTATTTTCCTGCTTTCCCCGCCGGAGCGCATGGAAAGCGAGATCCGGTTCCTTGCCTGATCCACGTCCAAGACCCTGACCGTCACACGCTGGTTCAAGCGGACGACTTCCGTGGGGTCCTTTATGAACCGGTCGGCGAGCTGGCTTACATGTACAAGCCCGTCCTGATGAACGCCCACATCCACGAACGCTCCAAAAGCAGTCACGTTTGTCACCACACCTTGAAGGATCATGCCTGCAGATAGGTCCGCCATATCATGAACACCCTCGGCAAAGGCAAGCGGCTCAAGCCGTTCCCGGGGATCCCTGCCCGGTTTGGCCAGTTCCCCGAGAATGTCGTTCAGTGTAGGAAGCCCTACGCTTTCCGTCACATAATCGGTCAGCCTGATCTTCTTACGAAGGTCCTCTCTATCCATGAGGTGCCGCACGGAACAGTCGAGGTCCCGAGCCATGGCCTCCACAACTCCGTAGGATTCAGGGTGGACCGCGCTCCCGTCCAGGGGGTTGTCCCCCTCGCGAATCCGCAGGAACCCGGCCGCCTGTTCGAACGCCTTGGGGCCTAAGCGGCTGACGTACCTGAGCTGTTCTCGAGACCTGAAAGGACCATTTTCGCCTCGGTGAGCAAGTATGTTTGAGGCCAGTTGGGGACCAAGTCCGGACACGTAGCTCAGAAGCTGCTCGCTGGCGGTGTTCACCTCCACACCCACTGCGTTGACACAGCTCACCACCACATCGTCCAGACTCCGCTTGAGCGCGGTCTGGTTCACATCGTGCTGATACTGACCCACCCCGATGGACTTGGGGTCGATCTTTACGAGTTCGGCAAGAGGATCCATCAGACGCCTGCCTATGGATACAGCGCCTCGGTAGGTGAGGTCCAGATCGGGGAACTCTTTGCGGGCTACGTCCGAGGCCGAATAGACCGAGGCCCCGCTCTCGTTCACCAGTATCACAGGGATGTCTCCGGGCAACTCCAAACCCCGAATAAACGCCTCGGTTTCCCGTCCACCTGTGCCGTTTCCCACGGCTACGGCCTCGGCACGATGCCTGCTGCATAAGCTTTTTAGAATGTCGCCCGACCGTTCCTTCGCCGCCCCGGAGCCCATAAGGTATACGGTCTCCGATGCAAGCAAGTCTCCCTGGCGGTCCAGGCATACCACCTTGCACCCGCTCCTGATGCCCGGATCCACGGCCATGACCCGTTTTCGGCCCAGGGGCGGTGAAAGAAGAAGCTCTCTTAGGTTCCCGGCAAACACGCGGATGGCCTCCTCATCCGCCAGCCTTTTTGCCTCCACGCGGATCTCCGTTTCCATGGCAGGACTTAAAAGCCTTGCATATCCTTCGTGAACAGCAACCTTGACCTGCTCTGAGACGGAGCAGTCACCCTTGACAAAAAGGGCTTCAAGGACTGCCAGGGCCTCATCTTCGGGCGGGGAAACCCGCAGGTCCAGGAACCCCTCCCTCGCGCCCCTTCGCATGGCCAGTACCCGATGGGAAGGAGCATTGGCCACGGGTTCTTCGACATCAAAGTAGTCCCGGTACTTGGCGCCCTCTTCCTCCATCCCCGGGACCACCTTAACCCGGAACACACCCTTGTCGGCGAAAAGTTTCCGCATCCGTTCGCGGGCCGCCGAGCTCTCGTTCACCCACTCGGCCATTATGTCCCGCGCCCCTTTCAGGGCATCCGCCGCGGACTCCACACCCTTTTCCGAATCCAGGTAACCCTTTGCCGCAGCTTCCGGATCGGTTAAAGGGTCCTGATGGAAAAGAAGAAGGGCCAGGGGCTCAAGGCCCCGCTCTCTGGCCATGGTGGCGCGGGTCCGGCGCTTTGGTCGAAACGGCAGGTATAAATCCTCGAGTTCCGACAAAGTCTCGGCCCCTTGAATACCCGCCCTGAGTTCGTCTGTTATGAGTTCCCTCTCGATGAGGCTCTTGAGAATGGCCTCTCTACGCTTATCCAGTTCCTCCAGTTGGACCGCACGGTCTCGGACAGCGGTCACCTGGACCTCGTCCAGGCTGCCGGTGGCCTCCTTTCTATACCGGGCGATGAATGGTACTGTGGCTCCTTCCTGAAATAGCCTTATCACGGCCTCCACCTGCTTGGGGATCAGGTCGAGTTCAAATGCTATGCCTTGCAAGTGCTGTATTTTCATTAGTTATTATAGCCTTTATTATTCATTTAAAATTTCCTTTTTTGCCTTATCATATTCTTCTTGCGTTATAAAATCATTTTCAAGAAGCCGGGCCAACTCCGATAGCTCATGCACCCGTGATGGATCCGGAGCAGACAACTGTCTTGATTCCTTTGGGGACCCATATTCAAGCAAAGGGGTCGACTCCTGGGTGTCGGCCACTTTCATGGACGCCAATCCTCCAAGAAGCTTCAATTCGAACGTCCTGCCCTTAAACTCGGGCCTTGTCAGGACCTCTGCAATACCACTGCTCTGTCTTTTGATTGAATGAAAAATATAAAAGGCCGTACCTGCAACTACCAAGCCGATACCAAGAAAAATCCATATAAAATATTTAATTATAAAACCAAAGAAAATAACTGAAAAAGCCATTAAAAGAAGTATTACAACATGAAAAAGAAGTATAATGAAGGCTAAAAATACAGCCTTGGTTGGCCCGGCATCGTCAAAATTAATATTAAATTTATCTTTTAACATTAATAAATCCAAGCGCATGCTCAAGGCGGTTTTCATCAAGCAAGGGTCCTGATTGTCACAACCCTTTTTTCTCCAGCCACCGGAAGAGCAACATGGCTCCCACTATGAACAGAGGGATTATGACCCAGTGGCTCACCCCAAGGATCTGGGGCAGGGTTATACGGCCCAAGTCTCCCCATGTGTATAGCGTCTTTTCGAGGAATGGAAATGCTTCCGCAAAAAGTCCGGCTCCCACGATCATGCCGATGATACCCCACAGGGCGTCAAGGCGACCCTCGCCGAGGGCGCCCATGGAAGTTCCGGGGCAGTATCCCAAAAGGCCCCATCCAAGGCCGAAAACGAGGGCACCGATGATGACGGGTCCCAAAACGGTGGCTTTTATGGAGAGATTTGCCAGCCCCAGATCATTGAGGAGATAGATTCCCACCATACCTACGATCACGCTCGAGAGCATGAACTTGACGATGGTCATATCCCGCAATCGCAGGGCGCCGAGTTGCTTGTCATAGCGCAGCACACGCGCCTTTTGCAAGAGAAAGCCGAACAACACTCCTGTTACCAGTCCATAAGCAAGCATTTTCATTGGTCACCTCCTCCATAAACCAACCTGGCAACGATGATTCCGCCCAGAAAAAAGAAGACCAGGGCGATTAAGCCACTTACAGCCAGTTGAAGCGAACCGCCCAACCCGTGTCCGCTCGGTCACCCATCAGCCA
>CAYPSZ010000227.1:0-2709 GCA_964413125.1 uncultured Desulfobacterales bacterium | reverse complement strand
CCGTCTTTGGTATCGATCACCTCCACGCCCATGTTACGGAGTTCATTGCGGATACGGTCCGCTGTCTCCCAATTCCGGGCCCGGCGTGCGGCCTCGCGCCGGTTTACGAGGGCCTGGATCTTTTCGTCGGGTTCGTCGGGTTTGAGGTTCATGACTCCCAGAACCGAATCAGCGGTTCGGAGCGCCTCAAGGACCTTATCCCGGTCCTCGGCCGACAATCCGGTGCGATCCATGATTCGGTTGATCCGGCGAATGAACTGAAACAGGGCTGCAAGGGCCTTGGCAACGTTGAGGTCGTCGTCCAGCGCATCAAGGGAGCTCCTGCGCAGGTCATATATGCGTTGATCAATCTCAGGATAGGAAGGGCCCTTATGGCTTTTCATCAGCTTCTTTACAAAGGTGTCCAGCCTGGCCAGGGTCTTGCGCGCGGTTTCCAGTTTTCTCCACGAAAAGGTTATAGGCTTCCGGTAATGGTGGCTGATGAGCCAGTAACGGACATCCCGGCCTGTAAATCCCTTACTGAGGATCTCCCTGAGGGTGAGGTCGACCCGGGTCTCCTCATCCCCCTGGACACCGCTTTGCACCACCCCTTCATTGTGCAGCCAGTACCGGGCCGGCTGCTTGCCGGTGGCGGCGCGGCTGATGGCTATGGTGTTTTCATGGTGTGGAAAGAGGAGTTCGATCCCGCTGGCATGAATGTCATATGTGGCCCCCAGGTGCTTCAGCGCCATGGCGGGGCACTCCAGATGCCAGCTCGGCCGGATGTTTCCCCATCTGGTTTCATAGAAAAGGCCCGCCTTTAGTTCCTGGAGCGTGGATCGTCTCAGTAGAGTGAAGTCCCTGGGGTTGGCCTTTTCATACTGCTCCAGGTCTACGGTCTTGCCTAGTTGAATCTTGTCCAAATCGATATTGGAAAGGGCCCCGTAACCTCGGAGCCTGGAGATATCAAAATAGATGGAGCGGAATTTCTCGTAGGCGTAACCTTTTTCCACCAGCCGTTCAGCCAGGCGTATCATATCGTCCACATGTTCCCTTGCACGGGGGTATAGGGCGGCCCTGCGGATGTTGAGCTCATCCATGTCTTCCAGGAATGACTGAAAATAGCGGTCGGTGTATTCCTCCAGTGAAACGCCGTCACCCAGGGCGCCCTGTATGGTCCTGTCGTCCAGGTCCGTCACGTTCATCACGAGACGAACTTCGTGTCGTCTCAGGGAAAGATACCGGTTGAGCAGGTCCACAAACACCAGACGCCGGCAGTGACCCATTCGGATGTACTCGCACATTGTAGGGCCGCATGCATACATGGACACATGGTTTTCTTCAAGAGGAACAAAGGGTTCCTTGGAACGGGACAGGGTGTTATAGAGAGTAAGGCGGGTCTTTTTCTTATCCACGAAAAGGGGCGTACTCAAATAGCGTTCTCCACCGTCCGGAAGAATCACCACGATCCGGCCGTTCTCCATCTCCTGCGCCGCCTTCAAAGCCACGGAAAGGGCCGCCCCTGAACTCATCCCGGCGAATATGCCCTCCTCGCGGGCCAGACGACGAGTTAACTCATAGGCTTCCTCGTCGTCGATGTTGATGATGCGGTGAGCCCTTGTCTTATCGAAAATACCGGGCCGGTAGGACTCCTTCATGTTCTTCAGCCCCTGGAGCTTGTGTCCCATGTAAGGCTCCACACCTATGATCTCCACTGACGGGTCAAGTTCTTGAAAGCGGCGGGAAAGCCCCATGAGGGTACCAGTGGTGCCCATTGAAGCAACGACCTTGTTCACTGCGCCGCCGGTGTCCTTCCATATCTCCAGGGAGGTGTAATGGTAGTGCGACTTCCAGTTGGATGGGTTGTTGAACTGGTCTGCAAGCCAGTACTTGTCAGGCTCGTTCCGAGCCAAATTGTATACGTATTCTATGGCCCCGTCGGTTGAGAGGTGCTCCGGGGTGAATTCCAGTTCCGCTCCCATGGCCCGGAGTATTTTCTTGCGCTCTTCGCTTACATTTTCCGACATCACCAGAAGTAAACGGTATCCCTTGACCGCGGCAACCAGGGCCAGCCCGATGCCGGTGTTGCCGCTGGTGGCCTCCAGGATGATCCTGCCCGGATACAGGTCACCGCTCTTTTCGGCGTCTTCTATCATGAAAAGAGCGGCCCTGTCCTTGACAGACCCTCCGGGGTTGAAGGATTCCAGCTTGGCCAGGATCTCCACATCGGGGTTCGGGTTGAGCCGCCTGATGGGGATCAGCGGAGTTCGGCCGATCCGGTCCAGTATGTTGCCTCGCAAATGGGTCATAAGGTCTTCTCCGTCCGGCCTCCGGTATAAACCGGCGGCGGTTAAAGCAAGACACGTCTTATAACCCACAAGCCCTGTCACTGCAATGCGAAACGCGACCGCCGAAACAATACCTTCTGCCGGGAGCAAAGGTCTGTTCCAGCAGAAGGAACACCAAGACCACGAGTGTCTGAAAATATGGGATCAGAACAAGGTGCTAATCCTGAAAGATGACTTTGCACTTCAGACCCGGTGTGATGAGGTAATCAGGGTTGGGCAGTTCGAGGCGCACACCGAAGGTTCCGCTTGCCCCGTCAATGACCCGGTCCACAACAATGACTCTGGCCTTATACCTGCCGCCCACCGGCTTTTCCGGAATGATGGCGGCCTCCATGCCCACATTCACCGAACCGAGTTCCTGCACGTTCATGACCACCTCCAC
>CAYPSZ010000226.1:0-16507 GCA_964413125.1 uncultured Desulfobacterales bacterium | reverse complement strand
TACAATACTATGTTTACAAGATCCCGGCCGAAGACCCGCCTGTAATCCTCGACGAAATCCTCGAAAATCTCTTCCGGTCTGTCCGGATACCTGGGCATGAATCCTCCCCTCTGAATGCTCATTCCAATTATGATTGCGCCCGGCTCAGCCGTTCCGTCTTCAAAACCCTCCGCCGGCTCCACCGCCGCCGCTCATTCCACCGCCGAAGCCGCCGAAACCGCCGCCGAACCCCCCGAAGCCGCCGCTGAAACCACCGCCCATACGGCCGCCGCGGCCACCGGCTCCCAACAAGAGGGGAAGCAAAAGCCAGGCTCCTCGACCTCCTCGCCTCCTGGAGAACATGAGAAGAAAAACCACAAGGAAAGCAATGGGCAGGAATGCAAAGCCTCCGCTCCCGTTTCGGGATTCCTGACTCCCCCGGGGGATCGGGCTCTTACCTGTGAGTTCCACCCCTTCGCTTTGGGCCAGAATTCCGGTCACAGCGGCGGCCCCGTAAAGAAGTCCGTCTCCATAGTGGCCCTTTTTGAGATGAGGGATCATGTATCGATCCCGTATCTCTCCGGCAAGCCCGTCAGGGATAACCCCTTCAGTGCCGTACCCCACTTCTATACGCATCTTCCTCTCTTTGACCGTCACAAAGAGTAGTACCCCCTTGTCTTCACCCTTCTTACCGATACCCCACGACTCATAAAGCCGGTTGGCATATTCGTTATATTCAGCGCCCTGTATTTCAGGCATGGTCACCACCACCACCGGGATCCCTGTCTTCCGATGCAGCTCACCCGTCAAGGCGGAGATCTGACGTTTCCGCTCCTCCGGAATCACGCCTGCGAAGTCATTTACCAGTCCCAGCGGCTCGGGGAAAGCGGGCTCCTGACCCTCAGCCATGGTGAAGGGGTATAAAGCGGCCAGGATCATTATTGGAAAAACCGTAATCAATAGCGCCCGGGCATGTCGGGGGAAACACAGCATGAGATCTCCGTAAATGCGGGAGGCCTGAACCACCTAAGACCGGAACCCGCAGTGACATTTCAGTACCACCAACATATTAGGCCGCCATGCGTTTGTCAACAGGACGTCCAATTGAAAGCTTTTACTTTGACAACCTCCGGCCCCTCACCTATGCTTCTTGTGGACCTGTCAAAATCGGAATCGATTTTTTCTGAACGCCCCCCACAAGAGGTCACTATGGACCCCCGGCAAACGCCCATTGATCTTGATGCCATCCTCGACCTCGCTCTTCTTGAAGACCTGGGCCCCGGTGGAGATGTGACTTCCCGGGCGGTTCTTGAAGAAAACGCCTCCGGTAAAGCCGTTATCCGGAGCAAAGAAGCGGGAATCCTTTCCGGGAGCTACCTGCTCTCCCCCCTGTTTCGGAAGATAGACGCCGGCCTTGAAGTAAAGGTTTTTTTGGGCGAGGGTGACCGGCTGGCGCCGGAAACGGAGATCTGCCGGATTTCCGGGGCTATGGCTCCGATTCTGGCCGGTGAGCGGACGGCATTGAACTTCCTGCAGCGGCTGAGCGGCATAGCTACGAGCACGGCTCATCTCGTTTCCATTGTTCGGGGGACCCGGGCGGTGCTGCTGGACACCCGGAAGACCACACCGGGGCTCCGTGCCCTAGAAAAACGGGCGGTGCTTGCAGGCGGCGGGCGGAATCATCGATTCGGGCTGTATGACATGATTCTTATCAAGGACACCCATGTCGCAGCCTGCGGAGGGCCCGGCAACGCAGTTCGCAAGGCCCTTGCATTTCGAAGTTCACGAAGGGAAGCGGCCGGACTCAGGATCGAGGTGGAGGTGCGCACCCGGGCTGAGTTTGAAGACGCCCTTGCAGCCGGGCCTGACCGCATCATGCTGGACAACATGAAGCCGCACCTGATGGCGCGGTGTGTACAACGACGTGATGCAGAGGCCCCTCACGTGGAAATAGAGGCAAGCGGCAATATCACTGAAGAAACCATAAGGCTGGTGGCTGAAACAGGTGTGGATTTCATATCATCGGGAGGACTCACTCACAGCGTCAGGGCTGTGGACATCCACCTGTTGATACTCTGAGGCGGGCCGTTTTTCACCTCGGAGGCTTATGAGAATCGAAATTCCAGCGGGTATTCCGGTTCCGGACTAAGGCTGCTTGTGGGAACAATCAAGACAAAACAGGAAGGAGCTTATCATCTGTAAGGCTTGTTGATCTTGTCGCGAAGCACTGATGAGTACCTAAATGTTACCACACGCCTCTCAGGGAGCATCAGATTTCCTCCGCTCTTGGGATTTCTGCCCCGTCTGGTGTTCTTCTCCTTTACACAGAACTTTCCGAATCCAGACAGAAGAACGTCTTCCCCCCGAACCAACGAGTCCTTGACTGTCTCGAGAACGGATTCAACCAACTTGACCGCGTCTTTTCGTTTAAATCCCCGGCCGACAAGGGATTCGACCAAATCTGCTTTAGTTAGTGCCATGTTGTACTCCTCGAAAAATCAAGGCCTTGGAGCGGAATCACTCGCCTGCATTCACGACTGCAAGAACCAAGAGTGTTACTCAAGGCCTGCAGGCATGTTAAAGGGAACCTAGTCCGGAGTGCATGGAAAGTCAAGACAAAAGGGGCTTTTATTGTTTCATTAATCCATTTTTGAGTCATATTGCAGCAAATGAAGTAATTCACATCCCATTGATCAACCAAGGCCCTGCAGCCGGGACTTGAACCGCCGGTTGTTCCCGGCCATAATGCAGCCATGGGTCTTACGCGGCCTCGGCAATCATGTGACAAAAAAAGCTAATCACCGTTTGAGAAGCGGGTATTTTAGAGGTAAGAATCATGAGAAAGGGAAACCCCAAGACCCGTTATCCCCCCTTGAACCGGCTTAGCGACCCCGAGCGCGTGCGCATGGTCAAGGAGATATTTGCCACGGTCACAGGCGCCTATGACTTTCTGAACAGGCTTCTGAGTCTTCGCCGGGATGTGGCATGGCGGCGTGCGGCAGTCTCCAAGATGCGTTTTTTTAGAACAAACCGGCTCCTTGACGTGGCCACCGGAACGTGCGACCTCGCCATGGAAGCGGCCCGCAAAAACCCTCGAGTTCAGATAACGGGCGTGGATCTGGTTCCGGATATGATCGCAATTGGGCGGACCAAGGTCCTACGGCAAGGCCTTCACAACCGCATACACCTCCTCAGAGGGGATGCTTTTCACCTGCCCTTTGCCGACGAACAATTCGACGCCGTGGCCGTGGCCTTCGGCATCCGTAATATGCCTCGTCGTATAAAGGCCCTGAAGGAGATGGCAAGGGTTACGGTCCCTGACGGCCGCATAATCGTCCTTGAGATGGCCTTACCTCGCTCCAAGGCCCTTCGCCTGCTCTATCTGCTGTACCTGAACGGCCTTCTTCCACGCCTGGCAAGGCTTTTCTCACCTAATCCCAAGGCTTACCATTACCTGGCCGACTCCATTGCCGGTTTTCCGGGACCTGATGCTTTCACAGCAATGATGAGGAAGGCGGGACTCGAAGATATTATGGTTCATGCTCTCACCTTCGGTGTCACATATCTGCATGTGGGCCGGAAACCCTCGGCCCTAACCAAAATCTAGCAAGACCCTCATCATTTGCTGACATTCTTCCCCAAACGTCATATATTTGAAATACACGGTTTTAACAGTTAATCAGGACAATTATTATGACCAAGGAACATATACTGGTGGTTGACGACGAAGAGGATATCCTGGAGCTTATCCGTTTCCACCTGGAGCGGGAAGGATTCCGGGTTTCATGCGCTGAAACAGGGGAAAAGGCCTTTGAGATGGCGCAAACCACCTCGCCCGATCTGGTGGTGCTTGACCTGATGCTTCCCGGAATCGACGGACTGGAGGTTGCACGCCTCATGAAGGCGGACCCGTCAATGCGTGGCCTTTCCATCGTCATGCTCACCGCCAAGGGGGAGGAAGCCGATGTGGTGACCGGACTGGAGCTGGGTGCAGACGACTACGTGACCAAGCCCTTCAGCCCCAGGGTCGTTGTGGCACGAATAAAGGCGGTCCTTCGTCGTGGAGGCAGGAAAACCTCAGAGCCGGATGAAAACGCCGTCATACGGCGTCATAACCTTCTGATACATCCAGGTCGTCGAGAGGTGCTCGTGGATGATAGGCCCGTGACGCTCACCTACAGCGAATTCGGCATTTTGACCTACCTCGCCGGAAGGCCCGGTTGGGTCTTCACACGTTCCCAGATCGTAGACGCGGTGAAAGGCGACGACTATCCTGTTACGGACCGGTCTGTCGACGTCCAGATCGTGGGTCTCCGCAGAAAACTCGGCAAGGCGGGCGCCTTTGTGGAGACTGTTCGGGGCGTAGGATATCGGTTCAAGGAGTAATTATCCCGTGTTCGGCAAGACTCGACTGCTCTGGCAGCTATTTTTTTCATTTATCCTGATCATCACGGTTTCCCTGGGAGCCGCCACCTGGCTGTCTACACGCATTTTCAAAAAACACCTATATGAGCACTACTCCGCCGACCTGGAAGCCCGCGCCCGAATCCTGGAGGTCAAATTCGCTTCCATGCTGAGGGACGGCGCATACGACCCCATTGACGACCTGGCCAAGGAAACGGGGGAAAAGGCATCCACCCGCATCACTGTTATTCTGCCCTCAGGCCGGGTGGTGGGGGACACTCACGAGAATCCGCTCAACATGGACTCACACCTGGACAGGATGGAGGTGGCGCGAGCCATGCGGGGCGAGGTGAGCGTAGCCACCCGTTACAGCCGAACCCTTGGCCTTGAAATGATGTACGTGGGCATTCCCTTGTCGGACGAGGCCGGGTTCCTGGGGGTGCTCAGAACGGCCGTTCCGTTTGTTCCCATAGATCGGACAGTAAAACGAATCACTTCCAGGATCTTTTTTCAGGGTCTGCTTGTGGCCCTTCTGGCCGCTGTTTTGAGTCTTTGGATCTCACGTCGTCAATCACTCCCCCTTGAGATCATAAAAGACGGAGCCCGGCGCTTCGCCTCCGGGGAACTCGATTTCCGGGTGTCCGTGCCCGAATCCGCGGACATGGGGGCCCTGGCCGGTTCCCTGAACCAGATGGCCACGGATCTTGCCGAACGCCTCCAGGCTATTAGACGTCAACGAAATCAACTGGAGGCGGTGCTTTCCAGTATGGTGGAAGGAGTAATAGCCATAGACATGGACGAGCGTGTGATTCGAATGAACCAGGCCGCGGCCCGCATGCTCCGGTGCAATCCTTCCGAGGCGCGAAACCGCACCATCCAGGAGATATCCCGGAACACCCAACTTCAGAGATTCGTCGCAGAAGCCCTAAAAAGCGACTCCCTCGTAGAGAGGGATTTGAACCTTTACGTTGAAGGGGACCGTATTGTGAGCGCCCACGGCACCGGACTCCGGGACGAAATAGGGGGGCGTGTGGGCTCCCTGATCGTCCTTAACGATATTACCAGGCTGAGACGCCTGGAGAACATACGCCGGGACTTCGTGGCGAACGTGAGTCACGAGATAAAGACGCCCATCACGGCCATCAAGGGATTCGTGGAGACCCTTCAGGAGACCCGGTCCGACCAGGACCCCGAGAACACACACCGTTTCCTGCAAATCATCGGACGTCATGTGGATCGCCTGGAGGCTCTGGTGGAAGACCTCTTGAACCTCTCACGCATCGAAGAGCAGGAGCAGGCAAAGGGAATCGGCCTCGAGCCCGGGCTTGTATCCGAGATCATCGAGGGCGCCGCAGAACTCATGAAAGAGAGGGTGGGAGATTCACCCGCAAACTTTGAGATCTCCTGCGAAGAAGGCCTGACCGCTCCCATGAACCCCATCCTGCTGGAACAGGCCGTTGTTAACCTCCTGGAAAACGCCGTAAAGTACAGCCCTTCAGGAAGCAAAGTCCGGGTAATCGCCGAGCGATCAGGCGGAGAAATACTTATCAGGATCGAAGACAAGGGTCCTGGAATACCGCCTTCCCACCTGGACCGCATTTTCGAGAGGTTCTATCGGGTGGACAAATCCCGCAGCCGTAAACTGGGCGGCACCGGACTCGGCCTGGCCATCGTCAAGCACATAATAATGGTCCACAACGGCCGAGTCGAAGTGGAAAGCCGGCCCGGCGAGGGAAGCGTTTTCACGGTCCGCCTACCCCATGCAGTAGCCTGACCGGGTGGTCCACTACTCGGCTATCATGGCCCTCATCATGTCCGTTGCGTTCTGGGCATGATCTGCGATGGAACCGATGGTCTCCACCAGCCGAATCAGGTGGAATACTGCAAGGGGATCCTTGACCGTGGTAAAAATCTTGTTCATCAACTCCCTCTCCAGGTGGTCGGCCTCGTGTTCCGCCTGGCGGATATCACGTATGATGGACTTTATGTCTGACCGAAGGTTCTCCGAACTGGAACGGAAGAATTCCGACGCCTTCTCCACAAGGGGGGAAAGCGCTTCTATGGAGGGAAGGACTTTTTCCACCAAGAAGAGCGTATCATCGCCCACCTCGTCATCAAGCCCTTCGGGCCTGTACGACAGCCAGTAGAGGGACTCCTCCACCGAATCAAGGACCTTGTCCTGCTCCCGCAAATACATGAAGAACTGGAACTTGTCCACAGGCATGAGAACACCCTTGGGCAAATGACCTCTGATGTTCCGCTTGATGGCGTCCGCCTCTGACTCCAGCACGGCCACCTGGTCGGTGAGGTCGTCGAACATTTCGCACTGCTTGTCCAGATGACACTTGACAGCCCTATGGAAGACCCGGGCGCACTCGCTCACCTTGTCTGCGTGGCGCTGAAGGTTTTCGAAGGGAGACTTGTAGAACAGTGACATAAACGTTGATCGCATCGAAACCTCCCCCTTGTCTAAAGAAATAAAGTGACAAGCAGCTTGTAAATGATAATGGAAAGCACCACGGTAAACGGCAGTGTTATGAACCAGGATGATATGATATTCCTTATGACTCTTAGATCAAGCACTCCCATGCCTCTCATCAGCCCAACGCCTATGACGGACCCGACCAGGACGTGTGTGGTCGACACCGGCAACCCGAGTCTGGAACATACCAGTATGGTGGTTGCCGCCCCGAATTCCGCGCTGAAACCACGAACCGGAGTTATTTCGGTGATTTTTTTCCCTATGGTCTGCATGACCCGTCCACCAAAGGCCAAGAGCCCTCCTCCCACGGCCGCTCCGCCCGCAGCCAGCATCCATACGGGGACCTCAACCTGCATGGCCACGGTCTTGGTCTTGACTACGGCAAAGATGGCGGCAAGCGGGCCCACGGCGTTCGCCACGTCGTTCGCTCCGTGGGCGAAAGCCACGTAGCAAGCCGTTATGATTTGCAGATAGACAAAAACGCACTCCACTTTTTCATCATCGTCTCCCTTGATCCACCGGCATCCCTCACCGCCCAGCCTCGCCAGCAAGGCCTTGCCCGCAAAACCAGCCGCCACGGAAAAGGGCAAGGCAATTAGTAGGGCCATGCCCAAACCAAGGTTCAAGCGGAGATTTGCCAGCCCCTTGAAAATCACGGATAGGATAATGACAGTGAACACCACGGTCAGCAGCCAGGGAGCGTATTTCTGGGTCTGCCCGTAGGGATCCTTGGAGGACTGAATCTTTCTACGTATGAAAAAGTACACCCCGCCGCCGATCACCGCCCCGGCTAAAGGTGAAATCACCCAGCTCAAAACGATGGCCAGAACCTTGCTCCAGCTCACGCCTCCAAAACCCACGGCCACGACGCCGAACCCGACCACCGCACCCACGATTGAGTGAGTGGTGGAGACAGGCATACCGAAGCGGGTGGCCAGGTGGACCCAGATCCCTGCAGCCAAGAGCGCGGCGAACATTCCCAGCAGGAGCTTCTCCGGGGAACCCGCAAGGAGATTCGGATCGATCATCCCCTTGCGGATGGTATTCGTGACGTGGCCCCCGGCCAATACTGCACCGGCCATATTGGCGAGCATGGAGACCACAACCGCCTGGTTCATGGTCAGGGCGCCGGAGCCCACAGAGGTCCCCATGGCGTTCGCCAGGTCATTGGCCCCGATATTGGCGGCCATATAAAACCCTACGATTGTTGCAAACCCCAGGATGTAGTATTCCATCCCCGCCGAAAAGAGTTGCAGCATCCCAGTCCTTGTTTTCCTTCCTTTATAAAAAGGTCCGGTCTATCGGCCCCGTATTTGTCACATCTATTTATGACCCTTTTCATTAAACAATCGAGCATACTGACCAATTCCGCTTCATTGGGTCCTTAGCATTACTCACCTATGGAATCAAGTCTGATTGCTCGGTATTGGCCCCCAAGCCCATTCCATGGGAGTGCATTTACGGATATAACATAAATGTTTTCAAATTGTTACACCTTGGAATCCAAGTCCATCCCGAAAGGCGGGCTTTTGCGCAGGCAATCAGACCCGGCGTTCATTCCCAAAGGAGCGGACATGCATGCGCCTTACAGCCACATGGACCACAAGATCTTGTTAGGATTTTACCGTTGACACACAACCATTTATACGTGTATTATTCCGGCCGAAAAGCACCCATGAATTACGCAACTTCCTCTCAAGCGTTATCAAAAGGAGAAAACACGTGAATAAGCGAATAGTTGCCTTTTGTTCCCTCTCCGCCCTTCTCATATTTCTTTTGATTCCAGGAACAGGGTGCGTAAGCACCGCGCACCGGCACGAATTTGCCGCAAACACAACACCGGAAGACCCGCGGCGCTCCAGCCCGCGAACGATCCACGAGTCCAAGCCGGACACAGTCAAGACCGCTCGACCGGTTTCGCCTACCCGCATGGAGGTCATTGAAGAGTTGGGCGAGGGTGAAACCGCTCGGACTCCACAATCATCCCGCGATGGACGTCTTACCAATCAGGAACTCATCGACTCGGCCATGGAGTTCTACCAGGCCTCCACAGACTTCTGGGAACAGGGAGATTTGGAAAACGCCATAGGGGGATTGGACAAGGCCTACTCCTTGATTTTGCAGGTAACTCCGAGTGCGGATTCCGAACTACTTCAGCAGAAAGAAGACCTGCGCATAACCATATCCCGTCGTATAGTAGAAGTGTATTCATCCAGGTTCACAGTAGCCGGCGGCAACCATATGGCCATACCATTGGTCATGAACGAGGAAGTGGAAAAGGCCTTGAACCTCTTTAAGGGGCCCCAGCGGAGATTCTTCCTTGAATCTTATAAGCGATCCGGAATCTACCGGCCCATGATTGTGGAGGCCCTCAGGGAAGCGGGACTTCCGGAGGAACTGTCCTGGCTGCCGTTCATTGAAAGCGGCTACAAGGTGCGGGCCCTCTCCCGTGCCCGGGCTCTGGGAATGTGGCAGTTCATCGCCTCCACAGGACACAGGTTCGGGCTCAAGCGTGATCATTGGATCGACGAGCGGATGGACCCTGAAAAGTCCACAGCGGCAGCCATCGAATACCTCAAGGAACTACACCAGATATTTGGAGACTGGACCACCGTGCTGGCCGCATACAACTGCGGGGAGCACAGGGTGCTGAGCAGGATCAAGTCCCAGCAAATCCAATACCTGGACAATTTCTGGGACTTGTACAAGAGACTCCCACGGGAAACAGCGTTTTATGTCCCCAAGTTTCTGGCCGTCCTCCACATCGTAAGCGACCCGGAGGCCCACGGCTTTGAACTGCCGGATGTCTACCCCTCCAGGCCCAAGGATTTCGTGGCTGTGGACAGGCAGATCCATCTCAAGACAGTGGCGCAGTATCTCGACATGGATCACAGCCTCCTGTACGAAATGAACCCCGAACTCCGCCAGTATCTGACCCCGGGCAGCCCATACACCCTCAAGGTGCCCAAGGGAAAAGGAGATACCCTTGTGGCAAAACTGGGTGATCTTCCTGCCTGGAGTCCGCCTCAGCCCACCCATGTGGTCCACAAGGTCCGAAGGGGAGAAACCCTTTCCGGTATAGCCGGGCGGCACGGCACCTCTGTACAGGCCATTGCGAACATGAACGGAATTCGGAACCACAACTACCTGAGGGTGGGATCCAGTCTCAGAATCCCCACCCGGGGAAGCACTGCGGCAGTGGCAGCCGCCTATTCCCAAAAGAGCGGGCTTACGGACTATCGAGTCCGGAAGGGGGACTCCCTCTGGAAGATAGCCCAGCGCTTTTCCACCACCACCGGAGCCATCCAGTCGGCTAACGGGCTTCGCACCACAACCCTCCAGATCGGACAGGTCCTCAAGGTACCGGTGGGCTCCAGTTCCGGCGCAACGAGAACCGTTCAGACTTACAGAGTAAAGAAAGGTGATTCCCCTTACCTCATCGCCCGGCGTCATAAGATGGAGCTTAGCGACTTTCTCAAGGTGAATCGTCTCACTCCCACCAGCACCATCTATCCGGGACAGGTCTTGAAGGTCGAGGCCCACTAATGTTTCCGTGACTTACACGGATCACGCGGAATTATCCGTAAAAGGGTATCCACTTGAGCCCGGGGATTCACGCGAGCCATACCGACTCAAGGTAGGTCCCGTGAAACTCCACCACCATACGAGGACGATTCATCTCCAGGTCCCATGGAATGAAGCAGGCCAGGTTGTCCAGAAGCTCACGTTCTTCCTGCTGGACCCTGGACTCGGCCGCCTCAAGAGCATTACGCACCGTGGCTTTAATGAGCCTGTCGCTCTGAAGTGAGTCATTCATAAGCTTAAGAGAAGGCGTGGTCTGAAGTTGTTCAACCGCCTCTTCCCAGTGGATACCCTGTACCTTGCGGCGGAGAACGTAGCCGTTTCCACGATCCCTGACGGCCAGAACCGGCGGGTTAACCAGAAGTCGGGCGTTTCGAACCCTGACATCCGAGGCGGCGTCACCGAGCCTTTCCAACATGAGCTTCTCCTTGAGAATCCTGTCCAACTGCCTTATCTGGACTCGCTCAAAAATATGAGGCTCCCCCTTGAGTGTCAGTTCCTTCAGCCTTGTGGGATCGAAGCCCAAATCCAGGAAGTCGCCTATACTGAAAAAATCTCCGGGCGCGGCCCCTCGTGCCTCAAGCCAGGAAGCCAGAGCCGGTCGCGCATAATTGGGCATGGCCTCGATGGTCCTGGCCGGGTTCCGCTTCAGCTCATCAGGCAAACAAAACCAAAGGGGTCCGTCGCCGAAAACCAGTGAGGGCTCGGAAGCAAGCCCGGGTGGGGCATATGACTTTGTTTTCAGGGACAGAACCCGCGGATCCAGAACAATTTGCTCCAGTGAATCCCCGCCCGTGTAACCGAGCAGATCCGCTATACGCCGGCGGAATCCCATGAGCTTGGTGATGTACCTGGTAAACATGAATCGCATAAGCGGGGTGATCCTTCCTTCTAGGAGTTCCCGATCGAAGTATTCCAGAAGTGCATCGTAGAGTTCGCGAAACTCTGCAATGGTGTGTCTCACCATTTCCTCGTTGTCCCGCATGTCAATGGCCGCCCGCTTACGGCTCAGGTGATGTATGACCCGCATCACAGGTTCCTTGAGGTCCCGGTTCCTGAATTTGACAGGAACAAACACCATGAAGTTGCCGGTGCCAGGGGGTAAGGCGTCACCAAGGATCTCTTCCAAAGGTTCCCACGCCTGTTTGGTGTAGATGCTGTAAGCGGGATCCTCCGGCGATATAATGTTGTCCAGGATCCCGAGAGCCGCTTTTTCCTCCAGGAAACGTCTGAAGTACTCGAGCACCAGCCTGCCCAGGCCTTTCCGCCTGAATGGTGGAGACACCTCCACATAAACCAGATAGTAACAGGGTATGGGCTTTCTAAGGTAGAGCATGTTGAGACGGCCCAAAATCTCTCCTGTTCCGGCCTTGATCTCCAGCACGCCGAATCCGTTATGGGATTTCTCGGGCCTCAAAGGATTTACCCGGGCCCCTTTGATGGTCCGGTCAACCAGTTGCCAGAGATCGCTGAAGAGGTCCGCCACCCCCGGAGCCCCTTCCACCCCTGTACGCGCGCCCTCCTCGATCAGGCCGATTAGGCCCAGGCGCTCGTTGAGCCCCAGACCTTTGGAAGACCTACGCACCACGTCTTTTTTATCCACCGCCTCTGATCCCTCAGGCATTTGCATACTCCCAAATCCATCGCCGGAAAATCTTTGCTTGTCATCCGGCAGATAAGGTCTTCACGAAAAAAAAAGAGGCGGAGCATGTGCTCCGCCTCTTTATGTTTTCCCGGTTTTATTGTGGGGCTTTTGCACACACTCAGGCCATCCGGGTCCTCCCGGTAAAATAGATAAAATAAAAACCCTGAATGCCCCTATGGATCATGATGGTCAAGAACCCCTGTGTAACGAATATGTCTTCAATTATCCGGAAACAAATCCTCGTGTCAATGAAAAAAGTCGACCCTATATTTTAACATCTCCTATCGGGTCCTTAAGGAGTCTCAGGTCCTGTCAGGGGCCGCTGAAACAACCTTGCCAAGCTGCATGGCATCCGAGAAATCGATGTGCACGTCTCTTTGTGGATAAGGGATTCCGATGCCGTGCTCTTTGAAGAGGTCCCACACCTTAAGCAGTATCTTGCTGCGCACGTTCATGGTACCGTTCTGAGGATCTTCGATCCAGAATCTGAGTTCCAGATCGACGGAGTTGTCCCCAAACCCCATCAGACGGCACACCGGAGCAGGGTCATCCAGTACCCTGACCATACCACCGGCAGCCGTTACAACGAGTTCCATGGCCTTGTGCGGATCAGCATCATAGGAAATTCCGATGGGCACTTTCAGCCGAATCTTTCGGTCCGAGAAACTCCAGTTGATCACCTGGTGGGTGATGAGGTCTTCGTTTGGGATAAGGAACTCCTTGCCATCCCTGGTCACCACCGACACAAAGCGACCCCTGAGGGCGGCGATCCAGCCGTATACGTCGCCTACCTGTATCACGTCTCCGGGCTTGATGGACTTGTCCAGGAGTAGGATAATACCACTCACAAAGTTCCCCACCACCTTCTGGAGACCGAACCCTACACCTACGCCCACAGCCCCGCTGAAGACCGCAAGGGCGGTGAAGTCTATGCCCAGGCTGTTCAGCGCAACCAGAAAAACAACAGTGAACAGGGCGATCTTGATGATCTTACTCAGGAGGACAGTCGTGGACGGTGTCAGCCCCTGGACCGTGCCGAGTTTACGTTCGGCCATGTCCCCGAGCCAGCTACCAATGTGAAACATTATCAGGAGAACAACCGCCGCCTTGAACAATGAAAGCACGCTGAGGTGGATCCTCCCTATACTGAAACCCAGGCCGTCCAAAAAGGCCAGGGCCGGACCCAGGGCGCCCACTATGTGGAGC
Organism: uncultured Desulfobacterales bacterium; assembly: GCA_964413125.1. Lineage (GTDB taxonomy): Bacteria > Desulfobacterota > DSM-4660 > Desulfatiglandales > HGW-15 > JAIPEI01. The sequence continues at coordinate 3,209 of CAYPSZ010000226.1, read as the reverse complement.
GCAGCAAGAATCCAGGCTGTGGTTGAGACAAGACGTGACCAGAAACGGTCCAGGAGAACCGACGATGCGAGCTTTATGGTCAGCCAGGCCAAGAGCAAGGTCTGAACGATACTCAAGAAAAACGTCACACCGCCCATCTGGCGAATCACAAGGGAAACCATCCAGATCATCACAATGGCGACGCCTACCGGAACCAGTTGAACCGCCCCGTGAACCAGCTGATACAGGCGGGTACCTGCCTTGAACCTTTCCCCGAACCAGGTTTGGAGATAACTTTTGACCGGACGGCCCGCCAGTGGGGCAGCAGCCAGAACGGCCAGAATCACAGCCACCTGGAGCAGCATGGTCGGAGCCAACACTCGCTCCCCCAGCCACAGCCGCACCGCCGTGAGCCATTCAAAAAGCATCTCGATAGTTAACAAATCAGCCATTATAATCTTCTGATAATACACCTATAGAATATTTTAAAACCAATCATCCAATTAATGACATCCCCGAATACCTATTCAAGACTTTGAAGCATACAGTAAACAGTCCAGGGAAGCAAACCTTACAGAAACGTACGCCGGGTGAACGGTATTGATTCGAACGTGCTGGTGAACCCTGTAAGATTATGGTATTGGGTGTATTTTCTTGAAAAACACAAAGGCATAAGCGGGAGAGCGCCGTGGGATTCCTTACACTCTTTGCAGGCAAGAGCCCTAAAGACCTCGAGAACAGAGGTGACGCACTTTTCGAAGCCGGGGAATTCGGCCCGGCCAAGATGGAATTTGAAAAGGGGCTTGAGAAGTGTCGCAAGAAACCTCCCCGGGACACAGCACTGGAAGGGCGGCTCCTTGAGAAGGCCGGGAGGGCCCGTGAAGCCCTTGCCCTTAAGCACAAGGAGGAAGGTCTGGAGATCCTGGAGTCCGATTACGATGAGGCCGCCGAAGAGTGCTTCCGGCTTGCTCTGGGGCTCACGGAGGACGCGGAACTTGTCCGGGAGCTCAAGGGCCTCGTGGAACTGACCCGGCAACGAAGAGAGCAGGAAGTCCGTCCTCCGGAAGTTGATGATGACCTCTTCAGGGAAGACCGCAGTGAACCGGGGATGACCGCTAATATCGATGAGACGTTTTCAGCTCTTGTCAGCTCTCTTCCTGTTGAGACCCGAAAGACCTTTTTGAGCTATGGGGATGCGTTTAAGGAAGGATACGTTGCCCTCAACGAAGGCAATTTTGCGATATCAGTGGAGCGGTTTCAGCAGGCCCTGGAGGAAAATCCGGATGGAAGCCGAATACTGCCGGAGCTCGCCACGGCCTATCTGAACCTGGATATGCACGCCGAGGCACGGGATCTGGCAGAAACCTTCTTGGAAGCACAGCCCGAAGAAATGCATGGCTACTTCATCCTTTCCGAGGCCCTGTGGGCCCTGGGCGAGCACGATGCGGCCCTTGCGCGTCTGGACGCCGCCCCGGCAAATCCGGCAAAGACAACCCCTTTCCTGCTCCTTCGAGGTGAGGCGCTCCTCAAGGCCGGCCACCCCGACAAAGCTGAAAGCATTTACAAAGAGGCCCTTGACATCCATGGATTCGACCCTGAAACGGGCCGGGCCCTGGCAGGGGTTTACGAGGCCATGGGCAGGAAAGAGGAGGCCCGGGATATGTACGGAAAGCTCCTTAACGAGTGCCGTACCTGCGCCGGACCGAGCGACCCTTTTGCAAAAAGCCGTTTCGCCCTCTTGAGTTTCGAACTCGGGGAGCGTACCCCCGCCCTCCTGAAGATCTTTCTGTCGCTGGTCCGGGAGAACCCGGAGGAAAAAGCCGACTACCAAGACAAAATCGATCGTATCCACTCCGTCCTCCAATAGCAATTTGGGCTTGCCTCCAACCACCCCGCTCCCTTGGTTAACCAAGACGCAGGGATTTAGAAGGAACCGGCCGTATGGGGGGCACAGCAGATCCTTCATAGAGCCAGGTGATGACATTGGGTATCTCAGCCGCGTGACCCCTACCCCAGTTCCTCCAAGAACTTGACCAGGCGGCTTCGATCCTCGTATTCCTCAATGACGGTGTCCTTGATGGCCTGAAGTTCTTTCCTGAAGTTTACGATGACCGCCTGGTTTTCCGTGGTGAAACCTGCAAGGAGTCCCGATGAAGTCACTTGGTAACGGTGTGGGGGGATGTTTGCGATGATGAGTGTATCCGAATCGGCTTCCGATACCGTGGGAGACTTGAGTACGAAGATGAAACTCGGGCATTCCGTGATCAGATGAAACCTGTAATTATCATACATCTCAATGAGGTTCACAGCGCTTCGAACATGCTTCAAGCGCCACGCCCTTTCCTCGGTATCGCGGCATCTCTCGATATAGTCAGTCAGGCATTCCCTGCACACATATTGCTCCACAGGATAATGGGACAGGTTGAGCAGCAATCGATGCCTGCGCTCCCTGACAATGGCCTCCACCAGGTCGCCATAAAGGTGATGTTGAAGCAACAGTTCTTTCTCCGAGTAACTTCGATGGCCTTCCACTCTCAGGCAAGACGCAGGCCTGGGGCTTACAATGACATGACATCCCTCCCGCCGTTCCACTGAAAGCAACACCAGGTCAAAGGTAAAACTGTCATGAACAGGATGCAGGGCCGATGAAATATGGATTCGCCGGGCGGTATCCAGAAAAAGCGGTATATCGCCCTTGGTCAGTTGTGCGCGGTCAAAGACAGTGAGCAGCTCATCGATTTCTTTCAACCCCAGATCCAGAGCGATGGCCAGGGCGATAAGCTTGTCACGGCCCACGTTTGCTATGGCGCCCTTTTCGAGATCCAGAATATAGGGGTTTGAAAGCCCTGATATGGAGGCAATCTGATTCCGTGAAAGCGGGCTTTGTTGGAGAAGCTCTTGTATGAAAAGGCTGCGGTTTTTGGTTTGTGGATTCATTTGAGTCCCTTTGGCTAACGCTGAGCCTCTTTCGGAAAAAAGCCAGCAGGCCTGATCTATATCAATTTAAATAGATTTATCAACCATAATAAAATATTCTCCTAGAAAAAACTATTATAGAAACTAATTTATTGATTTTACTGTATATTATTATTTATACTCCTATTTGGATGTTTAATAAATAGCCTTTTAAATTATCATTGACAAGCCTTATCCCACTTGCTATATGTCAGCAACCACAAATATTGGGATCTCCTCCATGAACCAGAACCCAGGCTCAAGACCCCACCAAA
>CAYPSZ010000225.1:0-7491 GCA_964413125.1 uncultured Desulfobacterales bacterium | reverse complement strand
AAACTGGATATTGGAACCGGGCCGATCAGTGATCCAGAACGCGCGCTGCAGAATCCCATGCAAAAACCCTGACGCCCTTGCGGGTAAGATTGCGGTCTCCGCCGTAAACAAGGGCAGGGGCAAAAGCCTGCCCGCCGGCCAGGTCCAGCCATCGCTCAAGGCCGGTGAAGAAGCTTTGATTAAGCGTCTTGCCTGATTTTATTTCAACCGGCATCAGTCTGCCGCCATAGTCGGCAATCACGTCGACTTCGTTGCCGTTGCTGTCGCGCCAGAAGAAAAACTCCGTGTTTTCCATGGAGTTTGCGGGGATGATGGGGACGCCCTTTATATCTTTACATTTGGTTGTTTGGTTCGGCATGGTGGGGCAGGCTGTTGACCTTACAGGGCCGGTCTTCGGGTAACCAGGGTGTGACGGCGTTATCTGCTCTCGTCCAGCCCTGCATCGTCTCTTGTAAAGTTCTTTCCGCACTCCGGGCACTCAAGGGATTCTGTGAGGCGCTCGCCGCAAGTGCAGGCCCAACCGATGATCCGGGCCGGGTTTCCAGCCACCAGGGCGTGGTCCGGGACATTGCGGGTGACTACGGCGCCTGCTCCCACGAAGGCATAGCGGCCTATGGTGGTTCCGCATACGATGGTGCAGTTGGCCCCCAGGGTGGCCCCGTGTTTCACCAGGGTGGGCCTTAACTGGTCCATCTTGCGGATCTCGGCCCGGGGATTGTAGATGTTGGTGAAAACCATGGAAGGGCCGCAGAAAACCCCGTCCTCCAGGGTTACGCCCTTGTAGACACTCACGTTGTTCTGGAGTTTGCATCCTTTTCCCACGGACACGTCCGGTCCGATTACCACGTTCTGGCCGATGTTGCAATTCTCGCCGATGGTGGATCCGGAAAGCACGTGACAGAAGTGCCAGATCTTGGTGCCTGCGCCGATGTGGCAGTGCTTATCTATCACGGAGGTTTCATGTACGAAGAAACCCTCATCAGCCTTGGAGGGGGGGCGGTCCGGCTTTGCCGGTATATGGAGGACAGGTTCCGTTGTCTTAAGTCCGCCATTATCAAGACACCTTTGTGCTGAATTGAGCACTTTAAGCACCTCCAGGCCTTCAACCCCGTCGGTGATGGGCGAAAGGCCGTTTTTCATGCACTCAAGGAAGTGCAAACATTCCAGCTTAAGTGGCTCATCCTGTGTGACCGCCGGTCTTTCAGGTTCCGCCTTGAGCGGCACCGGCTGATTATCACGCCAGTTTATTTCATGCGCAAAGACCATGAGCTTGTCCTCCCAGGGTTTTGTGTCGTCGAATACCGCCATTTTTTTGTCACCCACCACCACTAGTTTCTGTTCCTTGAACGGGTGCAGCCAGGAGACGAAAATATGGGCCTGAAGGCCTGATGGGAACTCCATGTGGGTGATGGTGACATCGGCGATCTTTTTGTGGAGAAAGTACCCGCCTGTGGCGGTGACGTTTTCAGGCGGCTCCCCCGCAAGGGACAGAATCATGGATATGTCGTGGGGGGCAAATGACCACAGGATGTTTTCCTCCCTGCGGATCTTACCCAGGTTCAGACGATTGGAGTATATGTAGTTGATCCTTCCCAGTTCACCGGCCCGGGCCATTTCTTTCAAGCGGACAAAGACCGGATGGTATTGAAGCAGGTGCCCCACCATCAGGACCAGGCCTTTGCTCCGGGCAAGAGAGATGAGCTCTTGGCCTTCCGTTTCATCCAGCACCAGAGGCTTTTCCACATAAACATGCTTGCCTGCCCACAGGGCCTCTCGGGCTATATGATAGTGGGTCTCGGCCGGGGTGGCTACGGCAATGCCTGTGATATCATCATGTGAGAGCACGTCACTCAGGGCCATGCAGGTGTCAAGACCCGGATATTGCTCTTTGAATGAGGCCAGCACCGTCTCATTCTTGTCGCAGATGAGCCTGAGCGCACCAAGGGCGTGATAATTGCGTACCAGGTTCTTTCCCCAGTAGCCCGAGCCTATTACCGCCACGTTAGCGGCGTAAGAGGTTTCTTCTGCATTGTTTCCCGACATTGTTTCGGCTCCCCTGAATTGCATGGCTCCGCCCCTTCGGTTACAGGGGCCAAGACCGATTTAAGTAAATTATATCAATAGATTATGGTCCAACGGCACGGTTTAGGGTCAAGAACGATCCGTGTTTGTCAGTATTGATTCAAATAGCCGTAGCGTCAAGAGTTTCATCAAGGAAAATCAGCCTCTTTGCAGCAATGTTAAGGATCTTTCAACTGCTCCTTAAGCCGGGTGTGACGGAGTTGGAGCTGTTGGTTCTCAGGTTCCAGGGCCGCTGCCTTGGCCGCATAATCCAGTGCCTCGTCAAACCGGGCCAGTTGCACAAGGGCATCCGCTGCATGGGCGTAGTATGCGGCCTTTTTAGGTGCAAGGCTCATGCCGGTTTTCCAGTCGGAAAGGGCGCCGCTGAAGTCGTTAAGCCGCATGCGAATGGAGGCCCTGTAATGGAAAAGCCCATGAGAGGGTTTATGGGCGTTATCAATGGCACGGGTGGCGGCCCGCTCAGCCATATCCAGCTTGCCGGCCTGCAGGAGCACGCGGCTGAAGAGTTGGTGATACCTGCTGTTCTTTGGCTCCAGCACCGTGGTCTTCTGAATGGCCGTTTCCATAAGGTTTGCATCCTTCTGTTCCCTGGCGATTGTGTAGAGAAGATAGTAGGCGCGGGCTGTGGGCCGCCGCCTGTTAAGGCGTTCCAGGAGAAGACGGGCCTCGGGAAAGGCCTTTACCTCAATAAGGGCTTCGGCCTTGACCAGCCGGGCTTCCAGGGAAAAGGGGATTGACCGGTCCGCCGCATCGAAGAAGCTGAAAAAGGCCTCCATGTGGTAATGGGCCTTATAGGCTGCAAGCACCCGCCGGAGGTCTGTTTCTCTTGATCCGCTATCCAGAAGGCCTCGCAGGAAGGCCTCCTCTGCGGGCTTGTACTCACCCGCTTTCAGATACATGCGGCCCAGGCGGATCTGGTTGGCCGGGGTGTTTTGGTGCGGCCTGTGCTCGAGAGCACTGGTGTAGTGTCTTAAGGCCTCGTGGATACTATTGTTGCGTTCCATCATGTCGGCCAGGGCCGTCAGGGCGGCCCGTGGGAGGATACCTTCTTCAACAGCTCTAATAAGACCCTCTTGGATCACTTCCTCCAAAGATTCCGACCAGAAAGGCTCCCGCCTGAGATTGGAATACGTGGGAGGATAGATGCGCACCAGCTCTTGAATGTTACGCCGGAACGCCCTGATGTCCGCGGTTCGGTAGAGGTAACGGACCAGGGCGTAGCGGTAGAGAATGCCGTTGGGACGCAGTTCAACGGCCTTTTGAAAATGGGGGAGAGGCCTGAAGGGGTTGTCGGGGGCTGCCGGCTGAAGCAAGAAATGCATCTGCTCGAGCCTGGCGGTGGATCTGCCCAGCCCGTAATGGGCCTCTGCATCAATGGGAATGAGCAATGCCGCTTCTTGAAAGGATTCCATGGCCCGTTGTTCCAAAGGGAACGCCTCGCCGATGGGCTTGTTTCGGGAAAGCATGTGAAGGGCCTCACCCAGTGCCTTCCACATGCGTGCATCTTTGGGCTGGCCTTTTACCGCCTTTTCATATTGAAGCACGGCTTCTTGATGCTTGCCGGCTTCCATTGCATTTCCGCCCAGGTGATAGTGGAGGCGGGCCTTCAGTTGTAGGGAGAGGTATGTTAGCGCCGGGAGGGCTAGTAGTAGGATTAGTAGGATTAAAGTGGTTCGCTTTTTCGCTGTTGAGCGGGTTAGCTGTTGGGCTGTTGGGCTGTTGGGGTCTTTAGCCGGGGAGTGCTTTGGGCTCGGGCTGTTGAGCTTTTTAGCTGTTGAGCTGTTGGGCTGTTTGGCCAAGGGATTTGCCTATTCGGGTTCGCCGTAATACTTGGCGTAATACTTGTGGTAGTACTTGTAGTAACCCTCTCGTTTGGTGTCCACATCGTTGAGGACCACCCCTATGAGATCGGACTTGGTGTTTTGAATCTGCTCCACCACCTTCTTCAGCAACTCGCGGTTCACCTGGCCGGCCTTGATCACCAGCACCACGCCGTCTGTCCGGGGAGCCAAAAGAAGGGCGTCGGATGTGGGCAGCAGCGGGGGAGAGTCCAGGACCACTACGTCGTATCGCCGCTTTAGATAGTCCAGAAGAAAGGTCATGCGGTTGGATTCCAGGAGTTCGGCCGGCTTGGGGGGACGGGGGCCGCTGGTAAGTACGAACAGGTTCTCGGTCTCAGTGGGCTGTATGGCCGCCTGTATCTCCCTTTGAAGGAAAGGAAGCTCTTCCTGGCCTATCACAACCTGCCTGTAAAGCTGCCTGAGGTCGGCGGGGTCAAATGAGGGGCGCTCGAAAAAGGAGCCGGAAAGCCGCTCGAATTCATAGGTTCCGGTCTTCATCTGCAGCGCGTTTCTGAGGCCTTCGATCATGTGGAGCGATATGTAACCGGCCAGTTCTTCTTCCTTCAAGTGCCCCAGGCTGATGAGCACAAAGCCGAGCTTCTGGCCCGTGCTTTGCTTTCGCCTGAGGGCGGCCTCGGCCTGGGCCTTGGTCAGCGCGCCGCCCTTGACCAGCAGGGAAGCGAGCTTCTGACCCTCGGGTCGCGTGGGCCAGTGGACGTCCACCAGCTCGCCGTCCAGAAAGAAGAGGTCCGCCTTTTCTTCGTCCTCACTCAAGTGGATCACGCCCGTCTTCTTTTGAAAGGAGCAGAGCCTGAAGAGGTCGCTTACCCCCAGTTCCTGCAGTGATCCGCTCTGGATCTCGGTCCCGAAGGTGCCTGACAGCAACCCTGTGAGACCGTTTCCATTACCGGACGGAACCAGCCGGGTGAGCATGGGTTTTCGGAGGTCCGCATCCAGCATGAGCACGGTCCGGCCGGCCTGTGCTATGGTATGACAGAGGTTGACCACCGTGGTGGTCTTGCCCTCCATCTCGCCGGAGCTTGTGATGAGAAGGGAGCGGAATTCCTTGTCCATGAAGGCGAACTGGATGTTGGTACGGAGTGTTCTATAGGCCTCGGCAAACCTGGAGTGGGAGTTGTTGTTGCTCAGGAGCGCCGGGGCCAGGGATTCGGGGGATCGTTTTTTTTTGCGTTTCAGCATGTTGACTCGGTTGTTTAGTTGTTAAGCCCTTAGTCTGTTTGGTTTCAGGCAGCCTTTTGCGCTTTTTGTTTATGCCTTCGGGGCGCGTAGTAGCCTTTGCCTGTTGCTTGTGCCGCATTGGGGACCACGGATAGCACGGGCAGGTTGAGGTGACGCTGAACGTCGTCCTCGGTGCGGATGGTGCGGTCCATGTACTCCCGAAGGAAGCTCATTCCCACGCCCAGCATTATGCCGAATATGAGGCCCAGGGCCAGATTCCGTTTCTTGTTGGGCCGCACCGGGAACTGCGGCATGGTGGCCTTCTCTGTTATCCGGATATTTGAGACGTCAATGTCGCCGGTGATGTCCGTCTCCTTGACCCTGGCCAGGAGTGTGTCGTATAGATTCTTGTTCATCTCAACGTTACGGTCCAGGATGTTGTAACGGAGTTCCTTGCGGTTGGTTGCCAGGGCCTCTTCCTCAAAGTCCTTCATGGTGTTCTGGAGCACCTGTTCCCTGGACAGCAATACGGCCCGCTCGGAACGAAGGTTCTCCACTTCCTTGCGCAGCTCCTGCCTGAGTTTACCCTGGATGTTTTTGATCTCGGTTGTGGCCTGTATGATCCTCGGGTGCTTCTCCTTGTAGATCTTGCCAAGGCGCTCCAGCTCCACCTCGGCTGTGACCAGTTGTCCGTAAAGGGTGGTGATGAGAGGGTTATCCAAAAGCGAGCGAACGTGAGGGATGTTCTTGCCGGTATCGGCCACTTGCTGGAGCTGCCGCAGCTTTGCGTCCAGTTCGAGACGCTTGTTTCGGGCCTGAATGTAAGCCTCGTTGAACTCTCGCATTTTCTGGGAGGTCACCTGCTGGCTTTCCTGGAGGGATATGAGCTGGGCGTCCTGCTTGTAGGCCAGGAACTCCTGTTCCGCCTGTTCAAGGGTCCTCTTGACCCCGTAGAGATTGTCCGTGAGCCAGGCCAGGGTGTTTTGGGAGGACTCCAGCCGGTTGGAGATGTTGAAGTCGATATATGCCTGGGCCGTGGCATTGGCGATATCCCGGGCCATGTTGGGGATTGGGCTGTAGATCTTGAGTTTCAGAAGGCGCGTGTCCTGGATGGGTTCCACCTCGATCATGCCCTGAAGTGCGTGGACCAGCATCGTGGTCTCGTCCAGGGGTTCCAGGTTCTCTGAGGCGGTTCCGAGCTGCTGTTCTCTGCCCAGGCCGAGGAGTAGCTTGGTGTTGCTTCTTAACTGCGCGATCCATTGTTGGATGGCGCCCATGGGGGCAAAGGATTCCTCGGGCCGGGCCGGATTGAGGTCGGCCGGGTCCAAGTCCAGCTTCTGAATAACCCGCTCCATGACCGGGCGTGACTTGACGAGCTGGAAATGGGTGTTGAAGGTCATGGACTCGGACAGGTAGCTTTCATATTCGGTGCGCTGCCCGGTGATGGGGGACTGCTTCTGGTCCTTGTCTATGATCATGGTGGCCGTGGCCTGGAATATCGGTGTGAGCCGGGTGTTGTGAAGCATCACCAGGCTTATTACCAGAACAACCCACAGCAAAATGCCCCACTTGTGACGAAGTAAAACATGATAGTACTCGGCAAGATGGATGGTCTGTTCCTCTCCTGTAGGTAAAGGCTGGGCCAGCCAGGGGGGCGCCGGCGGGGGAGCAGTGTCGGATGCTTGTGGTTGTTGGAGGTTTGGATTTCTTGGGTTCCTTGTCATGGTTTGACCTTTTTAGCTGTTAAGCTGTTGAGCTGGGGAGCTGGGGAGCCCTTTGGGCTCTTGCCGGTTAGCCGTTTGGGCTCATTGGCTTTTTGGCTTTTGCGCCGGCTATGGTGTTTTCATTGACTTAATCAGCGCGTTTAGCATTTTTGTTATTTCCAGAGACTCCGTTTGCAGGTTGATAAGTTTATCGTTGTCTATCCACTTCAGGTTGTTCAAGATGACCAGCAGTGTTATTACCTCAAATAGAGAACCTCTCGCAATATTAAAGGAAATGTATATAGTCTTTGGTTGTATGCCTGCCTTTACCTTCCGCAATGTTCATTGCAATACTTGTGGATGCTGCCTTCAGCTGCTCAATCAGCCGATAATGCTTTCCGGGCATCTCCATGATATCAATGGTTCTAATAACATGATCGGCGAAAGCTACGGCTTTTTGCCATACATTAAGGTCCTGAAAACTGAAAAGCGCTCGATCCGTCAAAACCTCTAGCCCACTTAATCGCCCATGATGTGCAAATGCAAAAATTGTACCCAAACGCTCCAAGCGTTTCCAGCAAAATAGATTCCCACCACTACCCCCAACCCTCCAACTGTTTTGGCTTAACAGCATAACAGCCAAATAGCTCAACAGCTAAACAGCTGGAGCCCGAAGGGCTCCCCGG
>CAYPSZ010000224.1:0-2961 GCA_964413125.1 uncultured Desulfobacterales bacterium | reverse complement strand
ACGGCCTGGTGGAGCCCGTCGCTCCACCGCCTTCCAGGCATCATGCGTCCGGTGAACTCGTCCACAATGACGATCTGCCCGTCCTTGACTACGTACTGTACGTCCTTTTCAAACAACCAGTACGCTTTTATGAGCTGCTGGGTCCCGTGCAGGAGCTCCGAAGACCTTATGTAGCGACGCTCCAGCGCATGCAGCAGTTCCGCTTTCTCCGATTCGCTCAGGCCTTCGTCTTCACGGATATCGTGACTCTCCTGATCCATGTCCGGAAGAGAGAACTCCCCCAGATCGCTCCCGGACAAAAGCCGGATGCCCTTGTCGGTAAGCTCCACTGCATTGCTGCGCTCGTCGATGGTGCAGAAAAGCTCTTGGTCCAGATCGGAAAGCATCTTCTGGGAACTCAGCATGCTCTCGGTCCGGTCGATCTGCTTCTTCAGGGCGGGGTTCTTGGCCAAGAGAGCCAAGAACGTCGGGTTCTTCGGGTCACCCCTTTTGGCCAGGACCAGCTTCTCGATGGCGCCGTCATCCAGTTCACCACTATCAAGCTTTGTCCGGACTTCATTCAGCAGGTTTCTTACGACACCTCCCTGCTTTTCCTTCAGATGGATCACCAGCGGTTTGACCTCCATGAAGATCTCATTGCCGCTCTGTTCCATGGGGCCGCTTATGATCAAGGGGGTCCTGGCCTCGTCAATGAGTATGCTGTCCACCTCATCAACGATGGCATAGTAGTGGCCCCTCTGCACGAGATCCGCGGGCTCGAACTTCATGTTGTCCCGGAGGTAATCAAAACCGAACTCGTTGTTGGTGCCATAGGTGATGTCGCAGGCGTAGGCCGCCTTTCTCTGAGCATCATCCATGCCGTGGAGGATCACACCTACGGAAAGACCCAAGAAATTGTAAATTCCCCCCATCCACTCTGCATCGCGCCTGGCCAGGTAATCGTTCACCGTCACCAGGTGCGCCCCGTTTCCTGTCAAGGCGTTCAGGTAAAGCGGAAGGGTGGCTGCCAGGGTCTTTCCTTCTCCGGTCTTCATCTCCGCGATCTTTCCCTGGTGCAAAACCATCCCTCCGATGAGCTGGACGTCGAAGTGACGCATACCCAGCACTCGTACCGAGGCCTCCCGCACGGCCGCAAAGGCCTCGGGGAGAATATCATCCAGGGTCTCCCCCTGTTCAAGCCGGCTCCGAAATTCATCCGTCTTGGAGCGGAGCTCCGAGTCGGACAAGGCCTTGAAACCAGGCTCGAGTTCATTCATCTTCTTGACATACGGGTCCAGCCGCTTCAGCTCCCGATCATTCTTACTGCCGATAATCCCTTTGAACAGTTTTCCCAGCATGGGTGTTATTGACTCCTTAAAGACGTTGGCGGCGACGCCTTCAATAAAGACCGTCGCTCAAGTCAGTATCATCCAAAATTTATCATAATACAACATTAGTCCCTTGCTCTCCAGCCTCTTGCTGCGGCCGGGTAAGCGGGGGGCTTTGGTTTTTTCAGAGAGGAGATGCCCGGTTTAGAGAATCCACCGCCTCGGAACCGCCGATGACGATGAGGCAGTCGCCGGCTGCCAGGCGCTCGGTGGGCGCAGGCGCGGTGATCTTCTCGTCGCCGCGGCGGATGCCCACCACGGTGACCCCGTGCTGCTGGCGAAAACGGGCATCGGCCAATGATTGACCCACCAGAGGGGAGTTTTCGCTGATACGAATTTCTCCTGCCACAAAACGATCGGTACTCTCAGGATCGTCGGGTTCCTGAAACTGGTTGAGCATCTTTTCGGCCTGCCGCAAGGACTCGGCAGGGCCCATTATCACCAATCGGTCCCCCGGATAGATCTGAAAATCAGGTCCAGGGTCGTAACTGACACGGCCCGCCCGGCTCACAGCCAGAATGGATACCCCGGTCATGGATCGCAAGGGGATGTTGCGCAAAGCCTTACCCACAAAAGCCGATCCCGTCTGCACTCTCACCTCGCGGAATGCAATGGGCCAATCCACCTTTTCAGGAAGCACATCCATGGCATGAGTCAAGGAGTCGGCCGCCTGCTCCGCCGCATCGGCAAACGGGCGAAAGGTGACATGGGCCCCGGCCTTTTCAAAGGATTCGGCCTCTTCTTCGCTTACGGCGGTCAAGGCTATCTTACCCATATAATCCATGCCCCTCAGTCGTTGGAGCAGGGCCAGATTCAACTCCCTGGACCGTATGGTGCTCACCGCCCATCGCGATTGCCCGAAAGGCAGTTGCTCGTGGATTTCCGGGTCGGCCAGGTCGCCGTACAGAACCGAAATGCCTCGGGCCCGCCAGCGCTCCAGGACGTTGGGGTCAAAGTCCACGCCGATGATGGTCTTGCTGCGATTGAGCAGGTAACCGGCCAGGCCGCTGCCGTAATTTCCCAGGCCCAGCAGGATTACATCCACCGATGGCACGAAATGAAGAGAATCCACTGCGGCTTCACGGTGGGGATTACGCCTTTCAAACAGCTTCAACGGGCCTGCCAGTCTGTTGTAGAGTTGACCCGAATAAAGGATCATGTAGGTGGAGGCGAAAATAGTGACTACACCCACCAGTGTAATCAGCCCCATGGTCTCGGGCGTGATGTGACCGATGCTTAATCCCAGCGCCGCAACAATGAGGGAGAACTCGCTGATCTGTGCCACGGTGAGACCCGCCAGAAAACCGGTACGACGCCTGTATCCCATGAATCCCATAATGATGAGCACGATAAGCGGGTTCCCGATAAGTACGAACAGAGACAGCCAGATGGAAGGCAATACCTGAGCGCCTACCGTGGACCAATCCAGACGCGCCCCCAGATCGATAAAGAAAAAAAGGAGTAGAAAATCACGTAGCGAGGTCAAGCGCGTTCCTATGGCGTCACGGTAACCTGTGGATGCAAGTGAGATCCCGGCCAGAAAAGCTCCCACCTCTTTACTGAATCCCAGAAGATCGCTGCCCGCTCCGAGGCA
>CAYPSZ010000223.1:0-2807 GCA_964413125.1 uncultured Desulfobacterales bacterium | reverse complement strand
CGATTAAAACGTAGCACGGCTGTCCCAGCCGTGAATAAAAAAGGTGCGGCACGGGCGGAAAGCCCGTGCTCCGTTTGAAGCCGCAACGCGGCGTCATACTGCCAGCTTGGGGCAACGCCCCAAGTCCCCATCGGCCAACCACCGGAAGCCCTGTAGGGGCGACATAAGAAAACGGCGGGAGCGAAATCTATTTCGCCCCTTCAGGGCTTGGGCGGTTGGGCGGCATGGTTCCAGGGGCGTTGCCCCTGGCTATGGTATTTCGCCGCGTTGCGGCTGATGGCAAAAGCGCCGGAATCCCTGTAAAGAAGAGCCATCAGTCAATCCCCCGGCCTCGTGCTCGTGCTCGAAATAGCTGTCAGCTATCAGCCGTCGGCTATCGGCCAATCCCTTCGCCTCGTGCCCGTGCCACAACAATAAACCTCCGGTGTCGGGCGACGGGGGGAAGCCACCTTGACAACAGGGGAGGAGACGCACACAATAGCTTGGGCCGGTGAAACGGACGCGAGAGAGGACTCCGAGGGACTCGCGGGTGTTCACGAGTCTCTGATTTCTGAAACGTGTTTGTTCGATCCACGCTGAACCAGGCCAACTCGACGGAAGATGACTTGACATCATCGCGGTCTTAGTCTTGCAGATAAATATGCGTGGGTTATAATGACTGCTGTTGTGGGCCAAAAGCAATCCCATCGCTAGGTGGGGTATCCTAAGATTTTTGTCCAGAGAAGTAGGAGAAACAGACGTGGCCGAAAGAGAACTGGGGCCAATGCCTGATTATTGCAATCCGCCAGTGACGGAAGTGGTGTGCGGCCTCCTGTTCAAATCGATTGACCAGCTTCTGGCACCGCATTTTGGCTCGCTATGGGAACGCTATAAGCCAGATTACAGGACTTGCCGAGAAGTTGCCCCGCTGATGCCAGTGATAGAGAGGTTCCGTGAAACCCCTGAAATCAAAATTGAAACGACTGATGTGCCGCCCCTACCTCGAATCTGGTTCATTCAGGAGGCCGACAACGGTATCATCCAAGTTCAAAGAGACCGCTTTCTGCACAACTGGCGAAAGCTGAAGCCGGAAGACGAGTATCCGCGCTATAGCCAAGTTATCAATATGTTCCGGTCTCATTTGGCGACATTTGAAAAATTTCTGGCGGACTCCGAATTGCCGGGAGTTGATCCGCTCCAGTATGAAATGACATATGTTAACCATATACCTCAGGGAGATGGGTGGGGGGCGTTGGACGATATAGGGAAGGTCTTTCCAGATTTTTGTTGGAGGGCATGTGAAGATCGCTTCCTCCCCCGTCCCGGACAGGTAAGATGGCGGACAGCGTTCGAGTTGCCGGAAAAAATCGGGCGTCTTCACATGACAGTCCAGAACGTCTTGCGGCGGTCTGATGAGCGGCCCACAATTCAGTTGGAGTTCACAGTGCGGGGCATACCAGATGACAAATCCCGCGATGCGATGTGGTCGTGGTTTAATACGGCCCGCGAATGGATCGTTCGGGGTTTTGCAGATGTTACAGGATCTGAGATTCAGGAGAGTGTTTGGAGGCGGAAGCATGAACATGTCTCATAGTGAAGGCGTGGCAACTACCGAGGCTGTGTTTCAGAGGTACGGAGGGGGGCGTACCTCTATCGCCTCCTTGGTTGCGGACAGGAGCCGGTATTTGCCCGCCGAGAGCGATGAATTCCGCGAGTCGTTGCGTATTGACCAATACGTCTTCGAGATTCAGACTGTAGGTGGAAGGTTTCGGT
This sequence comes from uncultured Desulfobacterales bacterium, assembly GCA_964413125.1. GTDB lineage: Bacteria > Desulfobacterota > DSM-4660 > Desulfatiglandales > HGW-15 > JAIPEI01. The sequence goes on along the minus strand of CAYPSZ010000223.1, from coordinate 1,055 downwards.
CTGAAGCCGCAGAGGAACAACTGGGTGAATCGGAAGACACAATTGTTACCGTTTCTACGTGGCCTTTGCTGTGGACCCACCCGGAGGCCGAGGACGAGCCTTTCCGGGGTGTGTTCGCTCCGGAGCGGGAGCCACCGATTCTGTTTGCCGAGGAAGTTCATGTGCGGACCTCTCAGCTACCTCGGGGGGAGCCCACCATAATGATCAACCCCTTTACGATGGCCATGGCCGACGATGAGTGACGGCTGGTATAAACGTGTTGAGGCGACTGAGCAGATCAGTCAAGGAGACTTGATCTTCGACTGCCCCATGCTTCGCTGGCAGCCGGGATCCGTAAGCCTTTCTGGTGAGAGGGAAATTGAACAACTGGATGGATCCCGAGAGGTCTTTTCCGAGGACGTCGTTGTCATGACTCAAGCATGTGATCTTGCGCAAGGCAAGGTCAATAGCGTGGTGCTCTGCCCGCATTTCTCTCTCGACCACTATAAAGAACTTTGTTGGACTCAGGCGAAAGAAGGGGCTGCTGGGGCGAAGAATGAGAAGGCATGGCGAAAATTTTGTGACGAGATTTGCAAAGGGTTCGTCTGGAATCTTGCAATGCTAAACACGGGAAACGTTGACGACTTGAAGGTCTCAAACCGAGTGGTCGACTTCCATCAGGTTTACACGGCACCCCGCGAGTTCCTTGAATCAGTACTGAAATCACGGGCCCAAGGCAGGCTACGACTACTCCCGCCTTATCGCGAGCACCTTTCTCAAGCGTTTGCCAGGTTCTTTATGAGGGTTGGACTGCCCTCGGGAGTCGAAAAGGTCTGGGAGTCGTGAAAAATCGTGCTTGGCACTCTCGTAAATCCATCCTGAGGTGGCACGGCCATCTTGGCCGTGATTAGAAGGATGCACGGGCTGGATGCCCGTGGCACATCATTCCCCTCTACACCAATTTCCTGGCGATTTCGTCGTCGAGGATTTCCTGGACGGTGAAGGCGACGATGCTCTTGTGCTCGCGGCGGAAGAAGGCGTCGATCTCGCGGAGGGCGTCCTGGGTGTATCCGAAC
>CAYPSZ010000222.1:0-6176 GCA_964413125.1 uncultured Desulfobacterales bacterium | reverse complement strand
TCACGCATGTAGGTCAGCCACGAGTGCAGACCCAGCTCCCAGGTATCCCTATAGGCCTGTACCATCTCGGGTTCATAGGTCATGTGCTCGTCATCGTTGTGCTTGACGTCCCGCCTGCGCACAAAGGGCTGGAAATTTGAACCGAACTTCACACCGTAAGGGGGGTCCATGTAGACCATCTGGGCCTGCCCGGCCATACCCTCGTAGTGGAGAAGGGAGTTCATGACCACCAAAGAGTCGACGAGTATCATGCGGTTTACCCACTTATCCCGGTGTTCATACGCCTTGAGCACCTGGTCGACAACGGAGTGCTGCCCGTCGGCAAAGAGCTGCATCTGCTCCATGCCTTTTTTGTGGCCCTTCAGGGTCTCGATGACGGCCAGGGTGCTCAGCCTTTCGTGGATGAAGAGCGGCATGGTGGGCACCTGGAATGCGCTTCGCTCCGCCTTGCCCGTCCAGTTTAGAAAAGGAGAGGACATGGCTTTGAGTTTTGCAGCCGCGGCCTTGGCCTCCTCCAGGGACCCGGCGTCCATGATCAGCCGGATCAGGGCCTCACCCTCTTCCCGGGAACCATTGCCTTCATCCCAGGACATGGCCGGATCAAGAGAGGAATCATAGCGATAGGTCACAGAGGGCTTCTTCTTGCGGAACTGCGCCTGGGTCCCCACCTCGGGGCGGAGAAGGCTGTCAGCAGAGGGGTGGCTATAGTTTTCAGTCCTGGGCGGTGTCGGTGTCTTCTTCTTTCGAGCCATGAGAGGGACCTCGGCAAGGTGGTGAACCTTCCAGATTGCAGAGATAAAGCTCTTCTGTGATTCGGCGTCTCATTCTGCTGAAAACAGTGGGATTATTCAAGGAAAATGGGCAGAGCATCTTATAACGCCCAGGACCACCCGGGGCCACAGGCCGCCGGGTGAATCCTGTAGTTATGTGCTGTCTTCAAATCGTTCCGCAATATTCTCAAGCAGTCTTTTCCCATGTATTACTGCCACGATCAGAATTCTCGCGGATTCAACCCTATATACCAAGCGATAGCTGTATACAAATCGCTCTCGAATATTCTCATCCCCGATCTCCGGTACGATTCGGCCTATCATGGGGAATTCGCCGACGCTCTTGGCAACCGATAAAAGTTCTGTGACAACGGCCTGCGCGTAGTACTCAGAATCCCGTGCTATATAGTCAGCGATGGCTTCAAGGTCCTCGGTTGCCTCTGGCGACCACTTTACTTCGAGGTCCATTTACTAAATTTCCTTTCGACCTCGTCCTGGCTAAGTGCCCCTTCCTTCTCAGCACGCTCAATCCCTCTGTGGATTTTCTCCACGACATACAGGTGATATTGGACATCTTCCAGTGAACAATCATCAGGTAGTTTGTCCAGAAGCGCCTTTACCTCTTCTTTAGCAGTACTCATAACTCTTCACCTCCATTATTGAGCACATAAAGGCGGAGCTTACCGGCGCGACGAAGGAGCGTCCGGTAGAGCGCCTTGATACTGTTTAAGGCCTCCTCCTAAAGCGTGATAAGATGCCTTTATCACCAAAACATCCTAAGCCAAAGGAGGAAGCCAGATGAGATTCTATACCAAACAGCACAAGTTTTATTGCGGAATCGACCTTCATGCCATAAAAATGTACCTCTGCATCCTCGATCAAGCAGGGGAAATCAGGCTGCACCAGAACATCAAGACGGATCGAGGGTTATTCCTTAATCTTATCAAACCGTTCCAGGATGATATCGTGATCGCCGTGGAATGCATGTTCACATGGTACTGGATCGCTGACCTCTGCAAAGACCACGGTATCCCCTTTGTCCTGGGTCATGCCCTCTACATGAAAGCCATTCACGGCGGCAAAGCCAAGAATGATAAGATCGATTCCCATAAGATTGCCGTCCTGCTCAGAGGAGGCATGATCCCCATGGCCTATACCTATCCTGCCAATATGAGAGCAACGAGGGACCTGCTGAGACGACGCAATCATCTCATGAGAAAAAGGGCTGAACTCTATGCCCATATCCAGAACACCAGGAGCCAGTACAACCTCTCCGACTATTTCGGATACATCGGCAAAGCAAAAAAAGGGAAGGCGTCGCCGAGCAGTTTCAAGACCCCTCTGTCCGGAAAATGATCGAAGCCGATTTTGCCGTCATTCAAGCCTATGACCCGATCATTGCAAAGATGGAGCGTGACATCATTTCCATGGCCAACAACCATGACCCGGTGGCCTACGCCCTCCTCAAAACCATCCCTGGAACAGGTAAAATCCTTGGGCTCGTCATCCTCTACGAGATCGAGAACATCAACCGCTTCCCGTCTGTCCAGGATTTCGCTTCCTATGCCAGGCTCGTCAAGTGCTCCAAGGAGTCAAACGGCAAAAAGATCGGCAATGCCCATCTCAAATGGGCCTTCAGCGAAGCGGCCGCACTCTTCCTCAAGGGCAATGAGCCGGGGAAAAAATACCTCGACCGGCTGGCCAACAAGTACGGCAAGGGAAAAGCCCTCTCTATCCTTGCCCACAAAATAGGAAGAGGGGTCTACTTCATGTTAAAGAACAAGAAGCCCTTTGACCAGAACAAGTTCCTGGGGCCGACAAATAACCCTTGTGTCAAAGAACACCCGGCGGGAAACATACCCTGCTACACCGCACATGGCCCGAAACCTGGGAAACCCGGGGGGTGGAATCTCGATAAGTGTTTGGTGCAGGATCTGATTTCCTGGCATCCGTTTTGAAATGAAGGGTTTTTTATCTCAATTCGTACCCGCATTTCTTAAACCACTTTATTGCTTTTACACATAAATCAAGTATTGCCGGGGCCTTTATTGTATGCTCTTCAGGTGGCATTGGAGCAGCGAAGGGCGGTATGCCATTGAATTTTAAAACCATTTCAACTGGATTTTTACCTGAATCCTTGATTTGTATTTTCGAAATATAATCCAAATAGTCATCAGATTTTGGATGATAATATTTCGCTGTCAGAATCCTTGTTTCTTCGTAAATAATTGATGCCTTTTTCATATTATCCTGAATCCGAACACGGAGCTAACCGGAGCGCGACTTGATCGCGCTTCCGGTTGAGCGCTTAGTTCGGCGGCCAGCGAAGGCTCGCTCCAACGCGGCCGCTACTGCCCCTACATTACCGGGCTTTCCGCCTCTTTCTGCCGCATTGGTTGAGATGGTGCTCTGCAGGTAAACGAAGCTCTGTGGTGCAGATTTCCCGAATCCGAGCACGCATGCAAGAGGAAATGGCTCGTTGAAAGGGTACGCACTCCTGACTGCGATGGCAACGGCCGTATTGGAATCGCCATAGTAACGGATGAATTCCTCACGTGTGATCCCTCCTTTTGCGCCATGACGATCCCAAATCACTGCCGGTATCGCTCGATCTATGCCTGCTACGGCGAAACAACCAACAACTTTTTTCACGGGGGCGGTTGCATATAACACGACATAGTCAACGCTCCTGGAAAAGGATCGCTTGCGGAACTCGACAGACTTCGTACCGCTTAAAATGGCTGATGCGAAGCGCGGCTGAATGGATAGGAGCGCTAAGCCCCCTGAGACTGTCTCAGCCATTCAAGACCCTCCTCTTCAATTCGCATGATAGACTGCGGAGGCCTTGTGAATACTCGCCGAGCTGACAACTCGTCTGCGGGGATACACGGGCGGACAAGCTTAGCCAATCGGAACAGCAGGACAAGAACGGATCCCTCTTTACAGAAACCGACGATCTCACGCTCCGAGTATACCGTGCGTCGCACCACTACTCTCGTGATTTCCTCTGGACTCTTTGAAACAAGCGCCAATACTACCACGCCGAGAGCGACCACCCCCTTAGAATCCCTCGACCTATAGAACACAAGCACGTCACTTTGCTTGATTAGTCTAATGGGCGCCCTACACAGATACGCCTTTCGGATGGCATTGCCAAAGGCTAGTTGCCCCGGAAACAGAGAGAGGTTCTGGGCCGACTCTGGGAACAAAGCAACCGTGTAGCGCGGCTGAATCGGTACCAGGAACCAATTTACAGACCCATCGAACCTAGGAGGTCCGTAGGCAATAGTGTAGGAAAGGCCTCGAAGCGAATGCCCGATTGGTGGCGAATGCTGCTTTCGCAAGACCAACTCGCCAAGTAAAGTCCGCATTGCGTGCACGTCAAACCCAAAGGCTTCGAACAGCTCCACAAGCTGCGTGTACTTCGGCAGAACAGTCAGGTAACTCCAGTCATAGTGGTTTTCTTGGACAAAGTCGAACACGCAATTCAGCAATAGTTCTCCATATCGAAGACCGTTGTACTCATGCGAGACCTTGAAACTACAAAGCTTCAGCACTTTGCCACTCATGTCGTACGGGCCTTCGCTCTCAGACTTCACGATGCAGACTGCCGCGAGATTCCCCTCAGGACCAGGAATATACCAGCTCTGGCGATGCTCTTTCCGACAGCGAGAGAGCCAGACATCGAAGCCAACATAGTCTTGCCGGAAGCTTTGCCAGATCGGATCATCTAGGCGTAAGGCATGGCATTTGGCCGAAACAACAGCTGGCGGCGCCGCAACAGGTCTCTCCGCCAAACTGGCGAGGGCATCGACGGCCTCCTTGATGGTCAGGACCCGCCCGTCTAGCCCGAGGCGCTGAGCCTTCCTTCGGATACCAAGATCTTCAGTCACGAGAATGTCAACGGCGTCGGCTCGCAGCGCCGCGAGCATATGGTGATCCACCCAGTCATTCCCACCGGTTGCAGCTGGACCAAGTATCTTCGCTAGGCCTCCGGCCACTGCTGGGGGGTCCGGAAGCGCCGGGTATTTGCTCAGGAGTAGACGCCGCAGTTCAGCGCGCTGGGCGTCTTTGTCTCGCGCGAGGTCAACTTTTGAAAGGGGATGCAGAAAGATCTCGTGGCGTCTCGAGAGAGCAACGCTCATCAACTCGGCAGCAACCCTAGAGAGCGTTTCAACGTCCCGGGGACTTGCTGGCTCGATGGGGATTACGACATTCGTGTCAAGCAGGATCTTCAACGTCTATGAATCCTCACCTCTGGGAGGCTCTCCGAACATCAAAAATCAGCGGCGGCGGGCCAATGAAAATGAGAGAAAAAGAAGATAGCGTCCACCCTCCGTCCGCTGCATTTTTTCGTTATGCGAGAGCTGTTAAAGAGCACTCGAATCGTTGTTCGTTGACCTCGGTCCCCCACTGGGTTCCTCTATGCTCCTCAACAAGTCTAAAGCCACCTTTCTCGTAGAGATGCCTTGCGGCGGTGAGCCCCTCGAATGTCCATAAATATACCTTTTTGTTACCTTTGCTCCGACAAAAGCTGATGGCGGTGTTGATGAGCTGGCTGCCTGCTCCTTTTCCCCGCAGGGCATCTGACATTATGAACCACCGCAGATGTGCACCCTCGCTTTCGGCGTGAAAGCCATCAATCGTAATGGAGCCTTCTACACGTCCGTCTACCAGCACAGTCCAAAAGCCGTCTCGGCTCTCGTCATAGCGCTTAAGGAATTCAGAAAGCTCGGCCGCCACCTTGGCTTCGAAGATGAGCCCGAATCCCCAGTGTTCATGGTAGTAGGCGCCATGAAGTTCAGCAACACGTCCAAGCGAGCCAGGGACGTAGCCCTTGGTTATCTTAATCTCTGACATGGGAAAAGGAACCTCCTTCATTGGCTTGCCGCATAATGCGCGGCGCTAACCCGCGAGCACGTCGGCTGGGCCAGGCCGCAGGCCTGAGCCCAGACGGCGCGCGCAGTCGGGTTGAGTAGCCTGGTTCCGGCGCTAGAGGCGCCGGGGCCAGGCTACTCAACGAAGTTAGCGCCACGCATTCCCGGCGGCGCAGCCGCCGGGAATGAAGAGGTGACCAGCAATCTGCGGCCCGGCGCGAAGCGCAGGGATTGGCGCGGTGTTCGCGGCGAGCGATGAGCGAGCCATCAGCGAACACCGTGACAGAGCAGATTGTCTGGTCCACCGCCATGTTAAACCGCATCCCTCCGGACCGGTGATGTCCGATTTCGGGTTCCGAACAGTAGTGTCGATCCCGAATCATCCATCCCCTGATACCGTATCGCAATCCCGGAAAACCGGATCGTTTTCCAGCACCGAATTTTTCCGGAATCGTATTTTACCACACGGGACGACATTCCTGCGTAAGCCAGAATCGCCAAGACGATCGGTGCAACAAAAGATCATCGA
>CAYPSZ010000221.1:0-1930 GCA_964413125.1 uncultured Desulfobacterales bacterium | reverse complement strand
GAAACGACTATCTAACTGATTTTATGCAGTTTTTGGATGACAAGATTTGGGAACAAATAGAAGGAGATAAAGATCAGTTCAATAGTGTCGGTATGCCTTTTGCAGTTCATAAGGAGCATTTGCAGATTTTTAAAGCAATTAAAAACAGTGATTATAAATTAGCAAAAGAATCTATAAGAGAGCACATAAAAAATGCAGCTATGCGTCGCAACATTCAATTGGATCCGATTTAATAAAAAACAGATCTCCACTCTTATCATACGTAATCCTGAGAAAGAATAATATGGATAAGTTGGCCGTTTCATCGGTGGGCTTCAAAATGAAATCTGTCGATTGTTTCGATGATTTCGCTGATCATGTCGTGAAATTGGTCGAACGAAGCATCAACCATGGCACCCTGATCTTATTGTTTTCCCGGAACTGGTTACCCTTGAATTGCTTCAACTCTTGGATGGAGTATCTTTTCCGGAGAAGATGAAAAGGTTGAGCGAATATACCGATGAATATGAGTCCCTCTTTAAAGAAATATCAGTCAATAAGGGCCTAACTATAGCCGCCGGGTCCCACATCATCGAAAAACATGGGCGTTATTTCAACACGGCTTTTCTCTTCACCCCGGAAGGCCGTTCTTATCAACAGCCCAAGTGCCATCTTTTCCCACCTGAAAAAGCCTGGACCACTCCAGGGGACAACATACATGTGATCCAGATGCCCAAATGCCGGATAGCGCTGCTGGTATGTTATGATATGGAGTTTCCAGAGGCGGCCCGCCTGGCCGCGTTTGGAGGGGCCGAAATCCTGGCCTCCCCCTCAGCCACCTTGGACATCCTGGGTTACTGGCGTGTTCGACACTGTGCGCAGGCCCGCTGCATCGAGAATCAGGTGTATGCCGTTCATAGCAGCCTCCTTGGCGAGGCAGCCGGATACACATTTACCGGTCGTGCAGCCGTTTTCACACCCTGCGACCGAGGGTTTCCTGAAACGGGTGTGGCTGCACAGACGCCCTTGAATGGAGAAGGCGTGGTAACCGCAGTGGTGGACTTGGAGATGCTTCATGAGAACAGGAGATCGGGGGCGGCGCCGACGCTGGGAGATCTTCGCCGGGACATGATTGAAGCACTGCACCGGGTGTTCTGCACGGATGGGAAAGGGGACGAATGAGACCGCCAAGGACCCTTATCAAGGGAGGAAGCATCATCGACGGCACCGGGGGCGCCGAATATGTGGCAGACATCGCACTGGCAGAAGGAAGGATCGTGGAAATCGGGCGGGAACTAGGTTCCGCCCAAGCCGAGGAGACGCTTTCAGCACAAGGACTCGCAGTATGCCCGGGTTTTGTGGACAGCCACAGCCATGACGACCTCTACTTGCTGATTGATCCGGCCTGCAGCGTAAAAGTCCTGCAAGGGATCACCACGACGGTTGCGGGAAATTGCGGCATGAGCGCTGCTCCGCTGGTTGAGGAGTCCTTCGAGGAGGTGATGGACATCCTGAGATGTTTCGGGGGAGAGACCGCCGCAAGGATGCATCTGGGCGTGCAGTCCTTTAAAGACTACACCCTAAAACTCAAGAGCGCCGGCCTGGGCATCAATGTGGCACTCCTAGTGGGACACACGACCGTCCGGATGGCAGTTATGGGGACGCAGCAACGCCCTCCTAACTCACGTGAACTCGCCGCCATGTGCGACCTTTCGGTCCTGGCCATGAAAGAGGGGGCCTTCGGCCTTTCCTCCGGATTGATCTATGCCCCTGGAAGCTACGCGGAACCTGATGAGATCGCGGCCTTGAACAGAAAGATCGCAAGGTATGGGGGCATCTACACCACCCACGTGCGTAATGAAGGAGATCTCCTGACCTCGGCATTGGAGGAGGCCATAGATACGGGAAGGGAGACGGGCATTCATGTGCACATCTCCCATCACAAGGTCAT